>WGMW01000029.1 GCA_016124845.1 Flavobacteriales bacterium | reverse complement strand
GCACAAAATGTTCCAGACAGCTCTGTTCGTCAGCGAACCGCTCGAAAAAATCCTTGAATGTCATCATGTTCTTAGTTTTGACACAAACCAAGAACCATGCACCGTAACCAATTTACGGGGTCGGATTGCGGATAATCATTAAAGCTTTTTCATGCATCACCTGCAAAGGAGAGTTGGAGAACTGTCGAGATTCCAAGGATTTCTAGTGGATAGAGAAGAGATGTCAAATAGAAATGTAGATGGTCTTGAAGGCGAAAGGTTTTGTAAGGGAATTGTTCAGTTGAAGTTTAATGCTTGGTCCTATATGGATTCAAATCTGTGGGCAGGGTTAGTTCATTCCATATTTGAAAAACTGAACGAGTATATAACCGATAGTACCAAGAGTGGAGTTGCGAAATTGCTTGTAGAAGAAAAGTTGACCGAAAGCCTTCAGTCGTTGCACATACTAAAGCAGACTGAGGAAAACAGAAAGCAGCAATTAGAGCGCCTTAAAAAAGGTTATGAAAAAGAGAAGGGGCAGCTCAAAGTTCGAATTTCAAGGAAGATTGGTCAAAACATATTAGCTCTTAATGGTTCAAATTCTCGTTTAAAAAAAGAATTTGATGAACTCTATTCCGAGAACCCGCAGTTTGGTCAATTATTGAAGGTTGAGGGTTTAACGGTTTTATTGGATGAGTACAAACTTTGGGACGGGTTTGTAAGGAACTTACGTTTTGTAATCACTCGCCCCATGTATTTCATCATGGCAGTGATTGGGATACTGGTTGCTGGCGCTTTTATGATTTCAGGCATTGATTTCGGATTCAATAAATATGCTGGTTCGGTTTTAGCATTCATTGCTGGGTTTTCTCCAACGGGTTTCTCCGCTGTTAATTGGTACGTGAAAAACCGAAAGTCAATCAATCAATTTCTCACGAAATTCAACCAAGTTGTTGATGATACACGTCAATTGGATGAACTGGTGAAAGGCTTGGAATCTGAAATTGAGTTAATTGAGGGTCAGCAGAAACTTGCGGAAATTAAAATCAACGATTTATCTAAAAAGATTAAGAAGGTTGAAGAGGATATGACCAGCAATCTCACACAAGAGGCAATACACAATTTTATCGGTAGTCGAGCTGAGCATAAGGAGTATAAAGATCATCTGGGAATTATCTCAATAATACGTAAGGATTTTGAGACGCTAAGTGAACTTTTTCTAGAGGAGAATACGAAGTCTGAACCTTTCCTTCAGGATAAGCAGAACCTTGTGGCACAAGAGAATCGACAAATACTTATTGAGAATAAAAAGGTAATCAAAGAGCAGTTTTCGGAGGGCAAAAAGCTTGAACGGATTGTCTTATACATAGATGATCTCGATAGATGTTCAGATGAAAAAGTATTGGAGGTTTTGCAGGCGGTTCACTTGTTGATGGCATTCCCCTTGTTTGTGGTTGTGGTCGGAGTTGACAAAAGATGTGTCAATAATGCCTTGAACTACAAAAACATTATGCAGTACCAAAGGGCAACTGGAGTGGAGGACTTGAATCTGCTTAAGGATAATTTCGACATTCAAATTATTCACCCAAATGAGTATCTGGAAAAGATATTTCAGATTCCATTTCAAATTCCTGAAGCTGTTCCTGATAAGATTAAAGATTTGATAGAAGAGTTGTTAAAAGGACAGGTGCGTTCAGTTCAAGAGGCCGAGGAGCAAGATGAAGAAGAGCAGTTTGAAGAAGCGGCTGCGGGTGATGCTGAAGGGTTATTAGGGGAGGAAGATGGAGACGAAGTAGGTCTGAGAGATGAAAATGAGCAGTTGCTTGATGTGGCTGATACACAGGAAATGTACAATGAGGAAGCGGTTGGTGAAGTTGATGAAGAACCTGAACCTGAGGTGGCCCCTAATGATAATACTATGCAACAAAACTTAGTAGACTCTGCGCCTGACCTGAGACTTACTGAGGAAGAAAAAGAAAACCTTAAGAGTTTATCTGTTTTAGTTGGTACAACTCCTAGAACCATCAAGAGATACGTGAATCTTTATAGGATTCTTCGAGCGCATAGTGGTTTGCAGTTCAATGGATTAAGCAATGAACAGAAACTCGGTGTAATGTTTTTGCTTGCAATGCGTATTGGGGACAATAGAGATGATGCCTTTGAGTTTCTTAAGGAAGCCAATTCGAAAAATAAAGAGGAGAATTTAAGAGCCTTGATAAGCGAAACTAAGTGCTCGAAAACCTACAAACTACTGGTTGATAATCAATTAGAGTATATATTTGATTTGAAGTGTGGAGATGTTACGGTGAATTCAAATTTTGTCAAACGGTTTTCCTTTACTGAATCCTTAACAGGAACAAATAAGCTAAAGGAAACTACTGGTAATGGTGGCTGACTGTACCAGACAACCGATTCATCTTCCTTACCTTCCGCCTCCCAAAATTTAAGGCATGGCAGACGATAGCGCGTTAGGTAGCATTGATTTTATTTCGGTTCATCGGGTAGGAAACAAGGCCAATGAAGAAGGCATGGTGCTTTCGGCAGAACCGCTCCAATTGGAGTGGCCGCTTACCGAGGCGTTGCAGGAGTATTTCAAGGCTCCGCTAAAGGCGGAGGAGTTCTACAAACTCTACCATGAGAGCGACTTGGAGCTCAATGAGGTCTACACGTTTGTCAGCGCCATTTTCGAGAACCCGGAAGGGTTGCACGAGCAGTCGGTAAAACTGGCCAAGCACCTGTTCGAGTGCAGCACGCATCCCAATATTAAAGGTGGCGAGTTCTACACCGTTTACTTTAAGCATTGCCTGTTGGATGGGCATTTGATAGATGCCGTAGGGCTGTTCAAATCAGAGAACAAGGACACGTTCCTGAAGGTGAACCCTTCGAACGACAACTTCATCGTCAATACCGACCAAGGCACCAACATCAACAAGTTGGACAAAGGTTGTCTCATTTTCGAAACGGAACAGGAAGATGGCTACGTGGTGGCCGTGGTAGACAATACCAACAAGCAGAGCGAAGCGCAGTATTGGATAGACGATTTTCTGGGCCTCAAGCAACGCGAAGATGCCTACTACCAGACGCAGAACGTGATGGCCATGGCCAAGAGTTTCATTACCAAGGAACTACCGCGCCAATTTGAGGTGGACAAGGCCGATCAGGCCGATCTGCTCAACCGTAGCATCAACTTCTTCAAGGAGCAGGAAACCTTCAACATGAACGACTTTGAGGCGGAGGTCATCGTTCAGCCGGAGGTTATCAGTCAGTTTCAGCAGTTTCGCCACGATTATCAGCAGGAACGGGAGATGTATGTGGCCGATGCGTTCGATATTTCAGCACCAGCGGTAAAGAAGAAGCAGGGCACCTTCAAGAGCATCCTCAAACTCGACAAGAACTTCTCTGTCTATATCCATGGCGACCGCAGCATGATAGAGCGCGGTCAGGATGCCGATGGCCGTACATACTACAAGCTGTACTACGAGGAGGAGCGGTAGCGCTAATGGTTCAATGTGCTGATTAGCGAATTAGCGAATGCCCAGACTGTGTTGATCATTCGCTAATCTGCCAATTATCCCAACTTGCTAATCATCAAGCCCCCAAGAAACTTCCTCCACAAACCCGTAGCACCAGACCTGTAATGGCTTGCGCACCCGGATGGGCAAGAAAAGCCATCGCTTCGGCAATGTCTTCTGGTTTTCCAGCCTGTGCCAAGCTTGTCAATCTTTCTGCAAAGATGCGGGTCATCAACGGCATGGTCTTCACCATTTCCGTTTCAATGTAACCTGGAGCAATAGCATTGATGGTAATGCCTTTGGCTTTCAGCTCCTTTGCTTTTGAAGCGGAATAACCAATAAGTGCGGCTTTGGTGGCCGTGTAGTTCGTCTGCCCGAAGTTGCCTGCAATACCAGAAATAGAAGACGTGCTGATGATGCGGCCACCTTCAGGAATCAATCCCATGGCCAATGCTTCTTCTGTAAGTGCAATAACTGCCGTAAGGTTGATGGCAATCACCTGATCCCAATAATGCTCAGGCATGTTCTTCATGGTCTTATCGCGGGTAATACCTGCATTATTGATAAGCACATCAATGCGGCCATGCTTGGCTTTGATGTCTTCCAGCAGTTGCTTGCGCACTTCAGCATTGGTCAGGTCGGCACCCATAAAGCTCACTTTGTCCGAGAGCAATGGTTTGGCGCGTTCATCCATCTGAGGAATGTCCGCAATGATGACCGTAGCACCTTCTGCCGCCAAACGCTTTACCGTAGCCGAACCGATGCCACCTGCACCGCCTGTTACCACACATACTTTATCAGAAAGGTCGCCCGCTTTTGGAGCTTCCTCATTCAGAACAACTGCTTGTCCTGTAATGAAAGCCGAACGCCCCGAAGTGAAGAACTGCTTAGGAACGGTGTAGTTGCTCAGCTCCACATTCGGTGGAAGTTTGAGAAGGTTTACCGTAGTTCCACGTCCGCCCAATTCCTTTGCCAGCGAACGGGCAATGCCTTCCAGCGAACGCTGGTAAGTGGAGTAAGTCACATCCTCGATCAGTTCCGGTTGAACAGAATAAAGAAGCACCTTTCCATTGGCTTTGATATTCTTGACACCTTCCTGCAGTTGATTGAAAACGGCTTTCAACCCCGCTTCATCCTTTACCGAACGGCCGTCCACCACCAAGGCGTTTTCGGTGATGGTTGTTCCGTCTTTCCAAGGAGCATACGTTTTTATCAGTTGAGCTGGAGGCGGAAAGCCGAGGAGGGCGAGTATCTTTTCTTTCATGGGACGATTAGCAAATTGAGATAATGAGCGAATTAGCAAATGTGCGAAACTAACTTCATGAGTTTGAATTAGCGAATAATCATTCAGATAGGTTCATCAGGTCATCTACTGGTGAATACAACTTTCAAAAGACATTTTTTTGGCCACAGAAACACAGATTTTCACAGATTTCACAGAGATTTTCTGTGAAAACCTCCGTGTTTTCTGCGTTTCTGTGGCTATTTCATGTTGCTTTTTCACCTTCTCATTCGCTAATCTGCTAATTCGCCCATTCGCTGATGGATACGCCAACTTTTCCGAATCCCTCTATCACTTCGGACAGAACGACATTGAAAACCAAAGTAACCTGCCAGAATTTCCGCTAATGGACTGATTTTCAGTAATGGACAGGTGTTTGACCAATGCCAACCGTATTAAAACCAGTACAAAATGAACTTCAATAATTTCACTATAAAGTCGCAGGAAGCGTTGCAATCCGCTACGCAAGAAGCGATGAACAACGGCCAACAGGCCATCGAAACGGGACACATCCTCAAAGGGGTGTTGAACGTGGATGAGAACGTAACTCCCTTTCTTCTGAAGAAGTTGGGCGTGAACGTGCAGGCTTTCGAAGCTGCGGTTGATAGTCAGGTAAAGAGCTATCCCAAGATTGAGGGAGGACAACCATACCTGAGCAACAACGCCAACCAAGTGCTGAACAAGGCCAATAACTTCTTGAAGGAGTTCGGGGATGAGTATGTTTCCATCGAACACATCTTGCTTGCATTGCTTAACGGTGGCGATACTGTTGCGCAGATAATGAAAGACAGCGGGGTGAGCGAAAAGGAACTCAAAGCTGCCATCACTGAACTTCGTAAAGGCGGAAAAGTGACCAGCCAAACAGCTGAGGACACCTACAATGCATTGGGCAAGTACGCGCTGAACTTCAACGAACTTGCGAAGAAGGGCAAACTCGACCCGGTCATTGGTCGTGATGATGAGATCCGAAGAGTACTCCAGATCCTATCGCGAAGAACCAAGAACAACCCGATTCTTATCGGTGAGCCAGGTGTTGGTAAGACCGCCATTGCGGAAGGAATTGCGCACCGCATCATCAACGGAGATGTTCCAGAGAATCTGAAAACCAAGCAACTCTTCTCATTAGATATGGGCGCGCTGGTAGCAGGAGCCAAGTACAAGGGCGAATTTGAGGAACGATTGAAGTCGGTGGTCAAGGAGGTCATCTCTGCCGATGGCGAGATCATCCTTTTCATCGATGAGATTCATACGCTTGTTGGAGCGGGTGGAGGCGAGGGCGCCATGGATGCGGCCAATATCCTCAAACCAGCTTTGGCGCGGGGTGAGCTGAAAGCCATCGGTGCCACAACCCTCAACGAGTACCAGAAATACTTTGAGAAGGACAAGGCGTTGGAGAGACGTTTCCAGAAGGTGATGGTGGATGAGCCGAGCACCGAGGATGCCGTTTCCATCCTCCGTGGACTGAAAGAGAAGTACGAAACACACCACAAGGTGCGTATCAAGGATGAGGCGATCATCAGTGCCGTGGAGCTTTCGCAACGCTACATCAACGACCGTTTCTTGCCAGATAAGGCCATTGACCTGATCGATGAGGCGGCTTCTAAACTCCGTTTGGAGATCAACTCATCGCCACAGGAATTGGATGAAATTGAACGTAAGATCCGTCAGTTGGAGATTGAGCGCGAGGCCATTAAGCGCGAGAAGGATGAGAAGAAGCTGGCCAAGTTGGCCGAGCAGTTGGCTGAGATGGGCGAGGAGCGTGATCAGCTGAAGGCCAAGTGGCAGAACGAGAAGGATATAGTGGAAGGCATTCAGCAGGCCAAGGAGGACATCGAAAACTACAAGCTCGAAGCCGAGCAGGCGGAACGGGCAGGAGATTTCGGTCGTGTGGCAGAGTTGCGCTACGGTAAGATCAAAGAGGCCGAGGCGGTGCTTGAGGAAAGCAAGAAGGAGTTGGAGGAACTGCAGTCGAACTCACCACTCATCAAAGAGGAAGTGGATTCGGAAGACATCGCAGGTGTGGTTTCGCGCTGGACGGGAATTCCTGTGAACAAGATGCTGGAAAGCGACCGCGAGAAGCTGCTCCGTTTGGAGGATGAACTGCACCAACGTGTGGTCGGACAGGACGAAGCCATCGCTGCCATTTCGGATGCGGTGCGCAGAAGCCGCGCTGGCTTACAGGATGAGAAACGACCTATCGGTTCGTTCATCTTCCTCGGGACCACGGGTGTGGGTAAAACAGAGCTTGCCAAGGCGCTGGCCGACTTCCTTTTCAATAACGAGCAGGCCATGACGCGTATCGATATGAGCGAGTACCAGGAACGCCACTCGGTGAGCCGATTGGTGGGTGCGCCTCCCGGATACGTGGGGTATGATGAAGGCGGTCAGTTGACTGAGGCCGTGCGCAGAAAGCCGTACTCAATCGTGCTGTTGGATGAGATTGAGAAGGCGCATCCGGATGTGTTCAACATCTTGCTGCAAGTGTTGGATGATGGCCGCCTGACCGACAACAAAGGTCGCGTGGTGAACTTCAAGAACACCATCATCATCATGACCTCGAACCTCGGTTCGCACCTCATTCAGGAGAAGATGGCCGACATCAACGAGGTGAACAAGGACGAAGTGCTGGCCTCTACGAAGAGCGAACTGTTTGAACTCTTGAAGAAGTCGCTGCGACCGGAGTTCTTGAACCGAATCGATGACATCATCATGTTCACACCGCTGACGCGTGAGGACGTGACGCAGATCACGCGCCTACAGTTGAACGCTCTTGCCAAGCAGTTGGCCAAGAACGGCATCGACTTCAGCTACACGGACGACTGCGTGGAATGGATCTCGCAACTCGGCTACGACCCGCAATTCGGTGCCAGACCATTGAAGCGCGTCATTCAACGCGAAGTGCTGAACGAACTCTCCAAGCAGATCCTTGCGGGGAAAGTAAATAAGGACGGAGCCATTGTGCTCGACTGCTTCGATAGGGAAGTGGTGTTCAGAAACAAGACGAAGGAAGAAACAACAGCGTAAGTTGTTTTGATTGAACGGGAAATCCCCGTCCGCCTCAGGCGGACGGGGATTTCTGTTTACTGATGTAGAGAAAAACAAAACCCCACGGAGTACGCGGGGTTGAAGGTCTTACCCTACGGCATATAGCCTTATTGTGATAAGATTGATACTGCGAATTTAGATTGAAAATTTAGAGCTTCCAAGCAGTTTTTCAACTATTTGAGACCGTAAATAGGATACGGTCTGCTGCTTTTTATTTCACGCATCAACATTATTCATACTTTCAAAGTGTAAAAGACCAACAGACCATGAAAAGAATACTCGGATTAGACCTCGGGACCAATAGTATCGGTTGGGCCGTGGTAAATAGATACACCGAAAAGGTGGAAACTAACGGCCTTTGGCGAAATGAAGAGCATCACGACCTACAGGACAAGGGCGTTCTCATCTTCTCGGAAGGAGTGAAGATTGAAAAAGGAAATGAATCTTCTAAGGCGGCTGAAAGGACGGGATACCGGAGCGCACGGAAGATCAAGTTCCGTAGAAAACTGCGAAAGTATGAGACACTGAAAGTTCTGATTAAGGAAGGGATGTGTCCGTTAACCATAGAGGAATTGGAACATTGGAAAAGTTCCATTAATCCTGAGAACGGGAAAAAGCGATCCTTTAAACACTATCCGAGCAGCAATGCTTTCCGTGAATGGTTGCATACCGACAATGAAGGAGATAAGACAGAACGCAAAAAGCAGCGCAAGAATCCGTACTACTTGCGGGCAAAGGCATTGGATGAAAAACTGACCAAAGAGGAGCTGGGAAGGGTATTCTATCATTTTGCGCAGCGCAGAGGCTTTCTGAGTAATCGGCTTGATAGTTCTGACATGAGTGAACTGGAGAAACTCATGCCCGAGATACAGCAACTGCTGAATCTATCTGTATCGTTGGAGGAACTTGAAAGCGAATTGGAAGAGTTCTTTGAGAATTACGACCTGACACAGGAGGAGTTCAAGGGAGTTAAAACGCTAAGAAACTCGTTTTTGGGAACTATCAAAAATAATCGCTCACTACCATTTGAAGAATTAAAAGAGCGATTGGACAAACGTCTTAACAAGAAAGATGACCTTGGAAAGGTTAAAGGTGGAATTTCCGAACTGAGCGAGGAAATATCAGAGGGCGGATTCCGAACCATGGGCGAGTATTTCTACTCCTTATATACGGATGCGAAGCCCATCAGGAAACGCTACACGGCACGGGAGGAGCATTACCTGCACGAATTCCATGAAATATGTAAGGCACAGAACGTTAATGATGCACTTAAAAAGGAATTGGAAGATGCCATCTTCTTTCAACGGCCGTTAAAATCGCAGAAAGGGACTGTTGGTAAATGTTCCTTTGAACCGAGTAAAAGCCGTTGCCCTGTTTCACATCCCGATTTTGAGGCGTTCAGGATGTATGCATTCCTGAACAATATCAAGATAAAGACCCCTGAGGACGAGAAACTACGCTTTCTGAATGAAAAAGAAAGAGAAAAGGCCCTTGGACGCTTTGCGCTCAAGAAGCCTAATTTCCCATTTGAGGAAATAGCCAAGGCCATTGCCCCGAAGAATGACTACGCCTACTACAAAGGAAAGGACGCTGGAAACAAAGGGTACCTGTTCAACTATCAGATGAATGCCACGGTGGCGGGATGCCCCGTTACAGCACGGTTGAAGGATGTGTTCGGTTGCGAACTCGAAGACATCCATGTCACTTACACCGCCAAGAACGGAAAGGGTGAAACGGTCAATAAAGCAGTGGATTACCGCGACCTGTGGCACGTACTGTTCTCGTTTGACAGTAACGAACGGCTTGTTGCCTATGCCAAAGACAAGCTGGGACTAAGTGATAAAAAGGCCAATGCCTTTGCGGCCATCCGTCTGAAAAAGGATTACGCTGCATTGAGTCTGAAAGCCATTAACGGCATACTTCCGTATCTGAAGAAAGGACTGCTGTATTCGCATGCGGTTTTTATGGCCAAGTTGCCCGACATTATTGATGTCGATAAATGGAAGGGAAATGAGGATTTCCTGAAGGGAGCCATCAAAGATGTGATTGACAACGATAAGGAAGACAACAGGCGGGTTAATCTGATAAACGACCTGCTTGCATCCTATAAGGAACAGTATCCGAACAAGCATGATAGTGCACATCAACTGGATGCCATTGATCATCAGATGGTGGCAGACAAACTGATAGAGGTCTACGGAAACAAAGGGCTTGAAGCCATGAACGAGGAGCGAAGGAAGGAACTTGTTTCAGATGTGGAGGCCAAATACCTAAGCTGCATACGTACAGGCAAATTCCTTCCCAAAAAGCGGTTGGACGAAAAGGTGCTAGACCTTATAAAAGATAACAGTCTTTGTTCGGACGAATCACGATTACAAAGGCTTTATCATCCTTCTGATATTGATACCTACCCAGATGCTGAACGGGCTGCCGATGGTAAATTGTACTTGGGAAGCCCGATGACCAATTCGGTGCGGAATCCGATGGCCATGCGTTCGTTGCATCAATTGCGCAAGCTGATCAATACCCTCATCAAAGAGGACATTATAGATGAAGAGACCATTATTCACATAGAGCTTTCGCGCGAGTTGAATGATGCCAATAAGCGCAAGGCCATACAGAAATGGCAGAAACGGTTGGAAGATGAAAAGGCGGCTAACCGAAAAGAGATTGCCATACTCTACGAAAAGGAATGTGGCAAGAGCATTACGCCCAATGAAGATGATGTTCTGAAGTACAAACTTTGGCTTGAACAGGGGAAGAAATGTATCTATACGAACAAGACGATTTCCGTTTGTGACTTCGTTGGTTCTGATCCCAAGTTCGATATTGAACACACCCTGCCTCGCAGTATTTCTGAGGATAACTCAGACATGAATAAAACGCTCTGCGACCGTGAGTACAATCGCGAGGTAAAGAAGAACAGGATACCTGCTGATTGTCCGAACCATGATGACATCCTTGAAAATGTTCAGCATTGGAAAGACCAATATGAGGCGTTGGACAGACAGATAGAAGCTGTTTCACGAGCCGTAAAAGCATCAACCACCAAAGAGGCTAAAGATGCCCGAATTGAAAAACGGCATCTGTTGCGGTTGGAACGCGACTACCTGCACGGCAAGTACGAACGTTTTGCCATGAAGGAAGTGAAAAGCGGTTTCAAGAACAGCCAGAAGGTCGATATCGGCATCATCTCCAAACTATCGAGGGCATTTCTTGCTTCGTTATTTCCCAAGGTGTACTCCGTTAAGGGTTCCATGGTGGATCAGTTCCGCAAAGCATGGGGGCTGCATGAATTTGCCAAAGATGAGAATGGAAACTACTTGCACGATGCCAATAGCGAACGAATTTACTTGCCCAAAGACCGAAGCAACCACACGCACCATTGTCAAGATGCCGTGGTGATAGCCTGCATGAGTAAACAGAAATATGATGTGCTCGCCTCGGCTTGGCGCAAGGAAGAGGATGGGAACATCAAAGCAGCCAAGGCCATTTTGGAGGCCGCCAAGCCGTGGAAAGGCTTTACTGAGAATGTAAAAGCCCTACGGGATGAGGTGCTGGTAGTGCATCATTCACCTGACAACGTGGGCAAAGCCTCCAAGAGAAAAAGGCGTAAACGTGGAAAGATAGACAAGGACAAGAATGGCAAGGTGGTCTATCTGCAAGGAGATTCGGCACGGGGTTCATTGCACAAGGATACTTTCTATGGTGCCATCCTGAGGCCAGCGAACAAGGATGTGAACAAACCAACGTTGGATAAGGACGGCAACGTGGTGGAGAAAGTGTTTTATGTGGTTAGGAAGGAGATAAGTGGTTTAAAAGATAATGAACTGGAAAACATAGTTGACGAGAAGGTTAAGGAAATCGTAAAGGCAGCCCGTAATACGGAGAACGCGCTCAATAAAGAGATCGCAGAACTGAACAAGCTGCGTAAAAAGGCCGAGGAAGAAGAACTTGCAGCCATTGATGCACAGATAAAGGCCATCAAACTACGTATTGAGAATGACCTCTACCGCATACCGCCACGAGAAGGCAAAACGCAGTTTACGCCCATCAAGAAGGTAAGAGTGTACCAGCCAACGGTAACCGACCCTATCCATTTGAAACCGCACAGCCATGTTTCAAGACACGCGCATAAGGCAAACTATCATGTAATGAATGATGGCAATCATTTATTTGCGGTTTACGAGGGAACGGATAAGAATGGTAAGATAATTCGAGATTTCACTATTCTGAATATGCTGGAGGCTTCCAATGGAATGGCGGTGTCAGAGGTGAGCCCAAAGGGTTTAAAACTGAAATTCAAGCTGACAAAGGGAATTCTAGCTCTATTCTACGAGAACCATCCTGACGAGCTTAAAGGTTTATCCACCAAACAACTGAGTGCCAGAATGTACCAGCTTGTGAAATTTGATAAAAGTGGCAGGCTTTACTTCAGGCCACATACAGAAGCACGTGCAGCCTCTGACCTGAAGGAGAAGAGTTCAATTGACCTTGATTCTCCTTGGGAACAAATCGTATTGACCAGAAACAGTTGGAATTTTTTGGCAAGTGGAGAAGGATTTGAAATAAGCCGTAGTGGGCAGATAACCTTTGATTTTTAGCCACGAAGAACCCTGTCAGAGTTCAAAAACTCTGACAGGGTTTAGGTTAGACTTGATCGATCAAACACAAATACAATGGCCAATAAGACCCTCTTCTTCAGCAAGCCCTATCATTTGCATAGCCGACTGGAACAGTTAGTGATAGACGATAAGGAAACAGGGGAGGTGCATACGCGCCCTGTGGAGGATCTTGGTTTTGTGGTGCTGGAGCATCCGCAGATCACGTTCAGTCAGGGCATTATGCGGTTGTTCTTGCAGCATAATGTGGCGGTTATCTTCTGCAACGAGAAGTTCCTACCCAACGGTATGTTGCTCAATTTGGATGGTAATCTTGTACAGACCAAACGCTTTCGTTCACAACTAGAGGCGAGTGAACCGCTGAAGAAAAACCTGTGGATGCAGACGGTGAAGCAGAAGCTGGTAAATCAGGCGGCTATTCTGAAACAGGAGGGGAAGGACCACGAGGCATTATTGTTCAAGGCCAAGCAGGTGCGCAGTGGCGACCCTACCAATGAGGAAGCGAAGGGGGCGGCCATTTACTGGCCGCGCCTGTTAGGAAGCGATTTTAGAAGAGAGCGGTTCGGTGATGCGCCCAATGCCATGCTCAATTACGGTTATGCCATATTGCGGGCTGCTACGGCAAGGTCATTGGCGGGGAGTGGTCTGCATCCCACATTGGGCATCTTCCATCGCAATCAGTACAACAGTTACTGCTTGGCAGATGATATTATGGAACCTTACCGTCCGTTTGTAGATAGGCTGGTGCTTGATTGGATAGAAGAACACGGCATGACCAATGAGGTGGAGAAGGAGGCAAAAGCGCATCTGCTGGGGGTACTGACCATGGACACCATGGTGGGCAAACGTCAGCGGCCTTTAATGTTGGCGTTGCAGGAAACTACGGCCAGCTTAGCCGCCTGTTTTGAGGGGACGGATAAGAGCTTGAAGTATGCCAGTTTGAATTGAATGAAAACCCTGTCAGAGTTCAAAACTCTGACAGGGTTTAGTTGTAAGCACGAGAATGAAAAACAGACAGAGCGTTTTAAGACCGAACGGGTTCTATCATGTTTACAATCGTACCAATGGCAATGAACGCTTGTTCAGAGTAAACGACAATCACCGTTATTTTTTAGATCGGTACCGTCATCATCTTACACCATTGGTAAAAACGTATGCGTATTGCCTAATGCCTGACCACTTTCATCTGTTCATCAGTTGCAGGAACGAATCGGAACTGATTGGGGAATACCTGAAGAGTGCCGGAGGCAGGAGGACAACCCTGTCAGAGTTCCGAACTCTGACAGGGTTAGAGCAGGAAGAAATTCTTTCAAAATTCATTTCCCAACGGTTCTCCAACCTGTTCAATGGCTATACGCAGGCATTCAATAAGGCACACGCAAGACATGGTTCGCTGTTCAGTAGACCATTTCAGCGTATTGAAATGGATGGTGTAGAGTATTTTCAAAAACTTGTCAGGTATATCCATCACAATCCGGTAAAGGCCGGACTGTGCAACCATTTGGACGATTGGGTATTCAGTTCATACCGTTCAATTTTGTCAGAATCGGCCACGCACCTTGAAAGGGAAACGGTAATTGGTTGGTTTGAGGGAAAGGATGAGTTTGTGAACTATCACATGGATGGGCTTTGATTCAGCAACGATAACCCTGTCAGCGTTTTAAACGCTGACAGGGTTGATTTAGAAATACAAGATGAAAGACCGCCAGGTACGACTCAATAAATACCATATCATGTGGCTATTCATATTCTTTGATCTCCCTACCGAAACAAAGACTGACCGTAGGAAGGCCCAACAGTTCAGAAAGGAGCTGCAAAAGGATGGATTTACGATGATGCAGTTCAGTGTATATACACGCCATTGCGCCAGTTGGCAGAGCGGCCAGGTACACATCAAACGGGTCAAGGGTCTGATACCGAGCAAAGGACACGTCAGCATTGTTCAGATAACAGACAAGCAGTATGGTGATATCCTCAACTTCTGGGGCAAGAAGAAGGAGACGTTGCCGCAAGCATCGCCCCAATTGGAATTGTTCTAAAAAAGCAAATGCCCAAGCTGCATTATCTGTGCAACAAGGGCATTTTCCAAATTGAAAGACTTTTCTAAATCGCTGTTTTTCAGATCAATGAAATACATGATAGTATTTCAAAGATCGCTTATCAATCAAACCACAACTTTCGGCTTTCGCTCACAGCCAAGGGCGTAGTATTTCAAAGATCGCTTATCAATCAAACCACAACTTCTTGTACAGGAAGTGAGGCGCGGCTTTAGTATTTCAAAGATCGCTTATCAATCAAACCACAACTGGCTCATTGGTCAAGACAAGGACTTCGCCAGTATTTCAAAGATCGCTTATCAATCAAACCACAACACGCTTGTAGAGCTGCTGTCGCCTGAGATTAGTATTTCAAAGATCGCTTATCAATCAAACCACAACCGTTCAGGTCGCATGGTTGTACAACGCCAAAGTATTTCAAAGATCGCTTATCAATCAAACCACAACTGTCAATCCCCGCACCGTCCGCAGACGAAAAGTATTTCAAAGATCGCTTATCAATCAAACCACAACTTGGAACCTTCGGGTCTTTGAAGTACTTCTAGTATTTCAAAGATCGCTTATCAATCAAACCACAACCAAGAGACAACCGCCCCAACAAGTGCCGAAAGTATTTCAAAGATCGCTTATCAATCAAACCACAACAGCTTCTCGCTGTTCTTTGCCTCTATCATGAGTATTTCAAAGATCGCTTATCAATCAAACCACAACTGCTGTTGGCTCTTCCACTTTCAATTCCCAAGTATTTCAAAGATCGCTTATCAATCAAACCACAACACTGCAGACACGCGCACGCGTTTCCGTATGAGTATTTCAAAGATCGCTTATCAATCAAACCACAACAACCTCTTACGAATGGTGATCGCTGAACTTAGTATTTCAAAGATCGCTTATCAATCAAACCACAACCTGCCTGCAGCTGTGCCTGCTCCTACTATAGTATTTCAAAGATCGCTTATCAATCAAACCACAACTCAAACGTGTTGTAAATTGCGTGTCCTTGAAGTATTTCAAAGATCGCTTATCAATCAAACCACAACAGAAGGCGGTTCAGAACAAGGCCGAAGAAGAGTATTTCAAAGATCGCTTATCAATCAAACCACAACTGTCTCTTCAGCCTCTTCTTCAGTAAACGAGTATTTCAAAGATCGCTTATCAATCAAACCACAACTTTGACTTCTGATCGCCTTTGGACTTTGTAGTATTTCAAAGATCGCTTATCAATCAAACCACAACTTCTTTGAGGCAACAGAGCCATTGATTTTAAGTATTTCAAAGATCGCTTATCAATCAAACCACAACCTTGGCGTTACGTTAGCCAGCAATGGCGCGAGTATTTCAAAGATCGCTTATCAATCAAACCACAACTATCATCCCCACCGAACGGCTTGCGGTAAAAGTATTTCAAAGATCGCTTATCAATCAAACCACAACTGTTATCAATGACGGCTTCCTTATTTATAAAGTATTTCAAAGATCGCTTATCAATCAAACCACAACGGATGGTTGAGGCTGATTCTGGAATTTCAAAGATAACTGGTTACCTAACCCACCGCTTCCGTTAGTTAACTCCCCCAAAAAGAAATCCTAAAAACGCCATTGGTTAGTTAACGGGGCGGTTCAGTTGGTTAACGCAGGGAAAAAGAATGGATGCAAAACGCATGGGATAGCTAACGGGCCGATTCAGTCGGTTAACGGAGCGCGAAGGTTAGCTTGCTTTTTGCGTAGAATGACATCCTGGACCGTGGGTAGGAGAGTGGGTGAAAAACTTTTTTTTTCATGCCATGCAATAAAGTGAAATATGTTGATGTTATAGCATGTGAACAACGTCTGATACTGCGCAACACGTAGAAGCTATGAGCTATTACAAAGCAGTATTCAAATTCAACAGGTCCATTGAGGAGAAATCCCCAGAGGAGCGTGTGATTCAAGCAAAAATGTCCACAGACCCGCTTTTCGCGGATCCGCCCGTGCCTTATGCCGATTTTCTGATTTCCATCAATGCACAGCAATTGGCGGTGGACAATGCACAGAGCGGAGCAAGAGACAAGATCGCCTTGATGCGTACCAAGGAGCGGGAGGTGGACAATATGGTGCGCAAGTACCGCGATTACGTGACGGACATTGCTGATGGCAACACCGACATTATTCTGAGTTCAGGATTCAAGCACACGAAGCCCCGTGCCAGCGCAGGTGATATGCCCAAGGTGAAAAATGTTAAGAATATGCGTTCTGAGGAGTCGGGTACGCTGAAACTGAAGTGGAGCAGGGTGGAGAACGCGGCCTTCTATGAGGTGGACGTGCGCGAGGTGGTTTCTGAACAACCGATGCCACCGGATCCGACACCACCGATTCCACCTACTGACGGTTCGACCGTTAATGGACCGGAGGTAGCGGTGGTGGAACGTCCATGGAAAACGGTGGCTTCCAGGCCAGCCAATGCGGTGATAACGGGACTTACTCCTCTTAAATACTATGAAGTGCGCGTACGTGCGAAAGGCACCAAGGGCTATGGGGCTTACTCCGATGTGGTGGTGATGGTGGTTACCTGAAGATAAAAGCTGCGGTCTGTCTAACCTGCGGTTTCAGACGTTGTTTCACCGACAGCTTGCGCCCCGTTCGCCTTAAGCGGATGGGGCTTACCATTTAAAGTGGAACCGAAATGTTGTAATTGAAGAAAGCAATTGTTGAAAGCATCAACAGAAGCAAGATGCAATTGGTATGATCAGCAGAGAGCAGCGCAAGCTCCCTTGGGGTGTATGTTTCAATCATAGAAACTGCATCAGCCACTCCCGTGCTTCCCTGTCGTCTGTGAACGACCGCATGGGAATGGGCGGTTTCTTCAATCGGAATAGGATGTTCATGATGAGCTTCGAAAGACCAGGCTTGGAAACCATGGCCATGGCCGTATAGACCTTCGGAAGCTGTTCCGTGGAGAAATTCCGTGTCTCCTTGTCGGGAACAGGCGAATCGCAGAGATAAATGAGCAACGGCACCCGTTTGTTTCCAGTGATCTTCTTTACCAGCGCAATGTTTTCCGAGATGTTGGCAACCGTGCGCTTGGGGTTTTTGGAGTAGGAGTAGAGGATACCTACTGGGTCCAGTTTATAATCGGCAATGGGGCCTTCGATCAGGGGAATGTCGTCAAGTAGTATGATGCTGCTCATGGGTATGCGAAATTACTTTGGATGATAGACCGATTCGGCCTTCTTCATTACATCTTCCCTTTTCAGGCTCAACTGCCGTAGTTGCTGCTTGCTGAACAGTTCCATCTGGTCGTTGTAATGTGGACTTTCGGGGTCGAGCGAATTACCCAGCGGTTGCAGGGCCTGCAGCCGGGTAAGACCATCCTTATCGAAAGCGGCAAAGAGCATGTACGAATCACCGTATTCGGGTGTGAAGATGAAAGAGCCTGGCCGCTGTTCAGGATAGCTCGGACTGAGCATGTCGGCAAAGCCGCGCAAGGGCAGATTCTTATCGCCACGGATGTTCCGATGAATGGTGCCCCATTCCACTTTCACTGTGCCGAAATGTGCCTTCAGCGTGTCGCAGGCATTGCGCAGCGTGCTCACCCATTCGTCCTCATCCACCGCGAACCCGCGTACGAATTCATTATCGTCATAACCGCGTCTTGTGAATATCTCACGGAGAATCAGCCCCAGCAGGGTCGGAGCATATTCATGTATCTCGCTGGTGCGGTTCCACGACTTCAAAATTCCGATGGCCTCCTTCAGGTCCGGGTATTTGTTCCCATCCAAATGGAACAGCGGCTCCATCGATTCACCGAAACCGCCTTTGTGCGAAAGCGTGACATCGAATTTTATCTTCCGAAGGTCATCCAAACTGAACCTGTCCTTTTCGTGGATCAGTTCCTGAAAGCGGTTGGCGCGGTTGTTATCGCCCGGCAGGTCGTCCACCGCATAGTTCGGGTAGGGACATGACCCCTCAAAACACTCTTTGGAGGAGGCGTGGAACGGGGTGTTGTTCGTATTGAATACAAATCCGCATTCAGGGTTCACCGTCTGCGGCATGCTGTCCAGCGGAACAAGTTCTGTCCATAGCGTTTTGGAGGTGTTTCCGGGCAGAAGCCCTTGCCAGTCGAAACTAAGGTCGCGCTTGGGCAGCGTGCCGTGTTCCAAGTAAAAGATGTTGTCATCCCTGTCGCCATAGACCACATTGAACAATACGATGGCGTGGATATCGAGGGCTTTTCGGAATGAATCGTAATCCGTGGCCTTGTTCATGTAGTAGAGCTGTTCGGCCGCCCTCACGCTTTGATTGGCTGGGAAGCGTACGGAATAGAAGTTATTGCCCTTGTCGCTTTTGATGGTGCAGCCATATTTGCTCCAATAGGTCATCTTCCTAACGGGAATGACAAACCGATGGTGTTTGCCCAACCCGACCTTCAACCAAACCGGCCGTTTCTCCAATTTCAGCTCTTCACCGTCCATTTCGTAGGTGAGGGCCTTGCCTTTCACCATGTTCAGTTTGAACACGTCCAAACGGTCAAAGAAATTCCAGGTCATGCCCCATGCCAGGTTTTCGTTGGCTCCCATGTTCACCGAACTGGTGCCTTGAAAAAGCGCGCCTTCGATGTTCAGTCCTTCATCACTATGCAGATGGGTCTCGTAGAAGGAGAGACCTCCGTCCATGCCCATGTGCGGGTTGGTACACACGTATGTTTGGCCGTCCACGGTCAAAGTGCTGTTGAGGGCAAAGGCGTTGGAACCAACGGGTTTGCGGTTGTGCACAGGGAAGTTAACCGTCACGGTATCATAAGTGCCACCAACGGCATCGCCCACGGCATTCTGTGCATCCGACAGAAAGGCCATCGTTACCACAAAAGCGGTGATGATGTCCTTGGAGGTGGCAGGAAACGCCTTTTTCAGTTTCACTTCATCAGGATGGGCAGCTGCGTAGGCGTTCAGTCCTTGAACAAAACCGTCAATATACTTCTTGAATTCGGGCGATAGGTCTGCTTCGAACCGTTCCTCTACCAACTGCCGCGCACCGATGGCGTGAATGAAATAATCGGCAGGAGCACCCTCAATACCATCCACACGCCCCATCATTTCCTTGCCGATATAGACCAGGTTCTGTGTCTCTGAAAACGCATCTTCGGCATTGGCCCAGGCCAGTCCGTAGGCCACTTCGGCATCAGTAGGCGCGAAAATGTGCGGAATACCGAAACTGTCGCGCACAAGCGTGATGTTGCCGGGGTCGATCTTTGGAAATGTGCTCTGGGCATGGGAGATTTGGGCCGTGACCAGAAGGAGCAAAAGGAAAGAAAGGAACAGGTTTCTCATGGGGTTTAGGTCTGAGGAACGTTACGGAGGTATTTCTTCCGATAGATGAGGTAGAGCCGAACCACAGGTGTAATGGCAACCAGAAACGTTCCGAAATAGAAAATACTTCTGTCGCCAAGCAGGGACGGGACAAAATAGATGAGGATATAATTCTTGAAAAGTGCCAGCCAGATGACCACGGACCCCCAGCGGTGGATGATTTTCCACATACGCCTTGACATATTGCGCTCCACAACGGGAATGGACGTGATACCCATCAGGTTGATGAAGGCGATGGGAATAAGTTGCAGCCCGAACATGAACGGGCTCATGCTGATGGTCTTGTGCAAGAACATCAACTGAAAAAGATGGAATGTGAACGAGTAGGCAAAGGCAATGCCCAGCGTTTTACGATGGGCCAGAAGGTAACGGGTGAATTTTGAGTTGAACAGCAGGTGAATACCACGAAGCATGTATGTGAGACAGAAGAGTACGGTACAGTACCGCATGGTAAAGGTGACCGATGCCCGATGCGCCTCATGTGTAAAGCCGTAATGCCATAGCACCACTATGGAGGCGATGCTTTGGAACACCATCAGTACCAGTAGTAATCCCCATTTGTTCATGAATGTCTTCAACCTCTGAAAAGTTTTTCAGAGTTAAGAAAGTAAACCGCGAAAACGAAATGTTCTGTCAAAATCTTTGAGGTGAACGGTATGAAGTATGGCGACCATCAATAAGAAATGTCGCATGACCTCTCCAAGCAGATACTCACTGCAAAAGTGAACAGGGGTGGAGCCATTGTTCTTGATTGTTTCGATAGGGAAGTGGTGTTCAGAAACAAAACGAAGGAAGAAGCCACAGCGTAAGTTGTTTTGGCTGAATGAGAAAGCCCCGCCAATTGGCAGGGCTTTCTGTTCTGGATTGATCCAAAATCAATTTGGCGAATGTAACGCCACTCGATTTCCTTCCGAATCGATGAAATGTGCCATGAACCCATTTTCGCCAATGGAAGTCTTAGGCATAAGAATGGTAGCATCTGCTTCCTTGGCCCGCTCAAGTGCAGGAGCAAGGTCATCACCACCATTCAGGTAAATGACAACACCGTTATGCGATGGTTCATACCCTTCGCCTTCTACCAATGCCCCACTTACACCCTCGTTGGGGTCGTAAGGGAATACACCGTACTTCATATTGTCATGCGGCATTTCAGTAATTTCCACGTCAAGCACCCTGCTGTAAAAGGATTTTGCTCTCTCGAAATTTTTGACTGGAATCTCGAACCAGTTGATCATGTTTTTCATTTTACCGTGTTTATCAGGTTACAGCGGCAAAGTTGATAGGGGCTTATGACAAGGGTGTGTCAGGGGTGGAAAGAAATTCTTCCATCTGCTGAGAAAAATAGGTCTGAAGGTCGAATTTTCGGTCGTCAAATGTTTCATCCAGGAACTCGATCTTCGTCATTCGATCTATTCTGAATGCCCGATTGGCCTGACGAAGATGGCACCAGGCTATCAGGATCCAATTGCCCTTGGAATAGTAGATGGCCACAGGTTCAATGGTGCGCGTAATGGGTGTTTCGTCCGTGGGTTTCTGATAGTCAATTCGTGTTCGAATACAATCCGTAATGGCCTTTTGCAGTTCGGAAAGGGAATGGCTGGTGGTGTAGCTATCCTCTTCAAAACGCATTCGGAACATTCTACCCGCTAATGTTTCGCTTTTCTCTTTGATGTTGTATCGGAAAACCGATTTTATCTTGAGCATGGCCGCATCGAAATGCTTGACCAGCGAACCGTCTCTGGCCTGATTGATAAGGTATTCCGCAGTAATGAGTGCGTTGGCCTCTTCCTCAGAGAACATAAGAGGCGGAAGCGAGTAACCTTCCACAAGTGTATAGCCTTTTCCTTCTACCGTGCTGATGGGAATACCCGAATTCTCCAACGCGCGGATGTCGCGGTAAACCGTGCGCACGCTTACACCGAACTTCTGAGCAATTTCCGTTGCCGTCACCATGCGTTTTGATTGCAACATGGTGGCTATTTTGGTAATCCGTACCAGTCTGGAAACTTCGGTGTCTGTGCTCATGGATGAGGAACAAAGCTAATTACTTGAATCGGGTATCTGCTTCGGGGAGCCGTGGTCTGTCTTAATGACGGAAATAAGAAATCCCCGCCCGCCTCAGGCGGACAGGGCTTTTCTATTAAATGAATTGTCTCGGATGAATTACAATCCGGCACCCGAAAAGGTGTAAAGGATGGCTCCGATCGCTGAGAAGCAGAGTACCCAATAACCCGAATTGATCAGGATTCCTTTGAGGCTTCTTCGCTCAAAAAGGGCGTTGGTGATCAGCACTGGAAGGGCGTAATACAACGAATCCAGCATGCCATGGAACGCGCCATGAAGCGTGTGTCTGAATTCCTCCGGGTGCTTGTAGGCCCCACCCGAAAGTTTGTAGGCCACGACCATTGCCAACAGGAACGATACCCCGAAAATGAGAGGCATGTTTCCCTTTTTCGTGTCGTCCTCCGTCATGCCGACAGATTCCATCCAAGCCTTTCCGAACACTTTCGGATTGTACCAGATGAATCCGATGACCAATGTTGATAGGGTCGCAACGGCCACTGCGATCCAATTTGCGCTGTGCATCATGCTGTTTGATTTTGATGGTTTATGGTTCTAAGGTACGCGATCGGAACTTTTGGGACACACCTTGTCCACACATCATCATCGGCTAAGGAGATCGTTGTAGATCGCCTGTTGAAACGCTCGTCCCTGCCGGGTCAATTGGTTCAGCTGTTCGTCATTCTCAACCTCGTACATCAAAGGTTCATCAAGCGAATGATGGAAGGTGACCGAGCCGCTGTCCGTGACCCATCCTGAACCATAATAGAAACAGTAGTAGGCAAAATGGTTGCTGTATGGGTTGAACATGTCCTTGCCCCAATGATATTGCTCGGTTTCCATGCCAAGTTGCTTCAGTAGCGTGGTAGCAATGTCGTTCTGCGAAAACGTGTTTCCGATCTCGCGCTTTCGCCATGCTTCTTTGATCGGATTGCCATAGAACACCAGTGGAATATGATGATACTCCTTCTGTTCCAGATCAAAGTTTGCGGGGGAGCCATGACTATGGTCCGGAACGAGAATGAAGAGCGTGTTCTCAAACCAAGGTTCCTTCTTGGCAAGCTGAAAGAAATGCCTCAAAGCACGGTCTGCGTATCGGATGGAACCGACATAATCGTTGGTCTCTTCGCTATCTGGCGCAGGTTCAAAATCATAAGGCGAATGGGAACTGAGCGTGAACCAACATTGGAAGAATGGTTGTTTTGAGCGATGAATGATCGAAGCGAATTCTTCCGCCATCAGGTAGTCGTGAACTCCAAGGTCGCCACGTGGAAGATCGGCCGGCAGGTCAGCCGTTTCGGTCACATGGTCAAATTGTCTGTTGATCAGATATCCCTTCAGATTACCGTAGTTCAACTCTCCACCGAAGAGAAAACCGGTCTCGTATCCATTCTTTCCCATATCGATGCTCAGGCAGGGAAGACCGCTCACTTTTTTCAGGTCGTTGACCAAAGCAACTCTGGAAGTGGCGGGATAGCCGCTGAGCACGGCCGGAATACCTTGGTCTGAAACATAGGCGGCAGGGTAAAAATTGCTGAAGCGGATGCCTTCGTAGGCCAGACTGTCGAAGAACGGTGTAAGCGGCAGACCACCGAAAGAGCCGCAGACATTGGCATTCCAGCTTTCGAGAAGTATGAGAACCACGTTCGGGCGCTGGTCTTTCAGAATGAGAACGGTGGTGTCTTTTTCTGCCCGAAACAGTTCGCTGACAATTCGGTCGGCAGTTTCATTTGGCATGGCCAGATAGGGGTTCTCGGAGGATGATGAATGTGATTCGAGTGCATCTTTGGCCAAATGGCGCAACGGGTTGAGTGCAGCATCATTCAGCGGCTGATGCTTGGAATAGTACGGGTCGCTCTCGGTTATCGGAATGGCCTGAACCCCTCCACGGATAAGGATGATCAAGAGCGGAACAGAGATCAACGGGAAAGCAAGGCTCCAAATAATTGAAGGTCTTTGTTCCATACTGGACGGATGCGGCATTGGCTTGGCCAACCATTGGTCATATAGCTTCAAGTACAAGAAAGCAAACAGTCCCAACGGAAGGCAGAAGAGCAGAAGCAGTTGCCAAGATGCGGAACTGAGCACTTCTGCGGGATGCTGAAAATGGGAAAGCGCCTGCGTATTCAATTTGGTGTGCCATTCCTGATAAAGGGCAAGTTCCCCGAAGCAGATCAGGCAATAAACAATGATCAGCATTCGATTAAGAATGTGAACGCTCCGCAGTACCGAATTCCAGCGTGTGAAGTTGAAGAGGATAAGCAGTGGAATGGACGGCAAAAGAAGGTAGGCAGCAGTCGATAGGTCGAGCCGAAGACCTGCGTAAAACGATTCAAATATCTCTGGCCGTGGCACAGAATCTAACAAACCCAGTATGGAAAAAAGAAACAACCATCGCCCAACGGCAAACAGGATCATCCAAAAGAGGATGAATCGAATTGAAAAACGGAAGTCAGACAAATCGTTTTATCGGTATAGTGTGGTAATGTTAAGAAATATCGCTTTGAATATGCGCGAAGTCGGAACTTTCGAGAAGTTGTCGGTTTTTTGAAGTCAAACCTCAGCAGGTACTTATTTTTGACCATGATTAATGCTGGCATGAAAAAACTTGTTGTCCTTTCAGTGATCCTGGGATTCACGGCAGCCTGTACCACCGTTCCGATCACGGGCAGAAAACAGATGAATCTGTTGCCCGAAAGCCAGATGATGAGCATGGCACTCACCAATTACAATCAGTTTTTGGGGCAGAACCCTGCGTTACCTGCAAGTGACCAGAAAGTGCAGCAGGTGAAGCGGGTGGGAGAGAAGATAGCGGCAGCTGCTACGCGCTACCTGAATGCAAAAGGTGCTTCCGATCGCGTAGCTGGTTTCAACTGGCAGTTCAACGTGGTGAACAGCAATGAGGTGAACGCATGGTGCATGCCGGGTGGCAAAGTGGTTTTCTATTCGGCCATTCTTCCTATCTGTCAGGATGAGGATGGCATTGCCGTGGTAATGGGGCATGAGGTGGCACACGCCATTGCCCGCCACGGGAACGAGCGCATGAGCGAAGGCCTGTTGGTGCAGGCGGGCGGCATGGGATTGGATCTGGCGCTTTCCAAACAACCTCAGCAAACACGTGCACTTTTCGATCAGGCGTATGGAGTGGCCACTACGGTCGGTGCCATGCTTCCTTTTTCGCGTTTACATGAGAGCGAGGCAGATGAAATGGGTTTGATCTTCACGGCCATGGCAGGTTACGATCCAGCTAAGGCCATTCCGTTCTGGCAGCGCATGTCAAAGCTGGGCGGTCAGCGCCCACCGGAGTTTTTAAGTACGCACCCTGATCCCGAAAAGCGAAGTGCCAAACTGGCGGAACTGGTTCCTTTGGCCAGAGCTTATGCCAAAAAGTATGGCACCAATTGATGGAAGCAATAAACTGCCCGTTTCGTGGTTTGAACGGATACGTTTAACTTTGTGGTCAAGATGAATCTGATTCGCCCAATACTGATTGGTTTTTTCCTGATGACGCTGATCTCGTTCGCTGCCTGTAATGACGGTTGTGTGGAATGTACCGGTCCAACGGCACCACAGAAGATATGCAAAGGCGATTTTCAAAATGCAAACGATTATCAGAAGTATGTGTCTGAATATGAGGCACAGCCAGATGGAGTATGTCAGTAAGTACCTGATGGCTGCGACCGTGTCGGGTGTGCTTTTCGCAGGCTGCAATCGCTGTCAGGAATGCACGGTGAACAACAATACCGAAACCATTTGCGAGACTGAGTTCGATAACTCTCAGCAGTACGAAGACGCCATTGCCGACCGTGAGGCCGCTGGGGCGACCTGTACGTCATCTGGCGGATTCTGAATCAGGGTAAAGAACTTCTTCCAGTTTTTCTACCGAACCCCAACCGAACCGTTGCATCTGTGGTTCGGTCATCATCAACATCAACACATCCTGTTTTTTGAGTTCTGCCAGAATATCAAGTTCCTCTACGTTTGAATTTGGGAACACCTCTGGCGGTTCGGCATGGCGGAAATAGAACCAGAATCCTCCATAGCTGCAGACGCGGCCTGCAAATCCACTGTACATCAATGCATAGTAGTAGCTGTCTGCAATTACCAGAAATTTGGTAGGTGCAATGGTTGTGTCCTCACCGAAGTAGCGAAGCGGGTAGGCCAGTTTCTCGTGCTTCGGGGTGAACCACAGATTCATACCTTCTGCAATGTCATTGTCGCCATTTCGTGCCGTATCAGATAGTTCAATATCGAACCAGAACTTCTGCAACGGCCTTCCGGTAAGTGATTGAATGTATCCCCGCAGCGTATCGCACACATGGGCCGCACCATATTCGCTCCAATGGATGCCACCCTTTGAAAAGAGAGGATAACGGCTGGTGTCATTCCATGTGTGATAGACCTTTTTGAGGTCAAGCAGACGAATATCATTCTTTCCGGCCCAATCGGCAATGAACTTGTAATTGGTCATCGGCCGATGCTCATCTTTCAGAAAATCGGAGAACTTGTCTTCGAAAAAACTTCCCTTTCCGGGCGCCAAGGCCAAGAAGGCTTTCACACCGATCGAATCAAGACCCTTCTGAACATGTTTCCACCGTGTAAGCTTATCGGTCAGGTAGTCATCGCCTGCATAGTCTTTTCCATAGAATGCTTCCACATAGGCCAGTTCAAACAACACACCATCCTTTCCGGGACACACGCCATTGGCCATGGCCATGTCAAAAACATCGAAATAGTACTGATTCCGGATACGGGCAAGGTATTCTCGCATTGCCTGTTCATTCAGCCATATCTCCGCTTTGTCCTGAAATGTCCTTTCGGACCATCCATTTAAACTGAACACGGGTTTTTCGGCCACATCGTACGAACCAGCGAGCGGCCATTTGGGAAGGAGTCCGAACAGCAGATTTGCAATCGGTAGCCAAAGTACCGCGAGCACCATGGCAAACAGAAGATATTTGATTGTGTTCTTCATCAGAATCTGAAATAGATGAAGGGATTGAATCCTGATGCTGAGATCATGCTCAAACAGAAAATGAAAAGCGCGATGGAGACAACAGTTTTCAGGATGATGGAGCCCAAGTTGACCTTGGCTATCTGAACCATGTCATTTCCCCATTTTTCAACGGCCGGAACAATGGCCATGAATGAGAAGACAAGAGCAAGGATCATCGTGACCTTGAACTCCTGGCCAACTCCAGGATTCTGAAATTTTTGCGAAAACTTGAAAAGCGCGTGGTAGTAGTTCATGGCATCGCCAAGTGTCTCGGCCCTGAAAATGACCCATCCGAGGATGGCGATGAAAAAGGTGATCACAGTACTCGGTATCCGCCCAATGAATTTGTAGAACTTTCCAAGAAACAATCGCTCCAGCACAAGGAAAAGCCCGTGATACGCGCCCCAGATGACAAAATTCCAAGAAGCACCATGCCAAAGCCCGGAAATGAGGAAAACGACCCACAGGTTGAGATATGTTCTGCCTACACTTATCCGATTGCCGCCTAATGGAATGTACAGATAGTCTTTCATCCAGCGGCTTAGGGTCATGTGCCATCGCCTCCAGAATTCGGTGATGCTTGCTGAGATATACGGGCTATTGAAATTTTCAGGGAACACGAATCCCATCATCCGTCCCAGCCCGATGGCCATGTCCGAGTAGCCCGAAAAGTCGAAATAGATCTGCATGCTGTAGGCCAAAAGTCCGGTCCAGGCCCAAGAGAGGGACAATCCATCGCCTTGCATGGAAAAAGCAGTATCAGCGACACCACCGACCACATTGGCAACAAGTACTTTTTTGGCCAGACCGATGCAGAAGCGGAAGAAGCCCAAAAGTCTATTGTCCACATTTTCGTGGTCAGAACGTTCGGTCAGCTGGTCTGCGATCTCATTGAATCGAACGATCGGGCCAGCGATCAGCTGCGGGAACAGAATGATGTACAAGGCGTAATTCGAGAACTTTTTCAGAGGAGCGTGCTTGCCTCTGTACACGTCAAGTATGTAACTCAACTTTTGAAAAGTGAAGAAGGAGATCCCGATGGGAAGCGCAACAGATGTCCAACCGATGTGCTCTGCACCCAATGCGCTCAGAAACTCATTAAAACTCTCAACAAAGAAATTGGCGTACTTGAAGTAGGCGAGAAGCCCCACGTTAAGCAGCACATTAAGTGTTACCGCAAAACGTTTGTACCGTTGATTATCATACAATCTTACCAGATAGAAATCGGCAAGCATGCTTGCGTAAACCACAAATACGAACAATGGAGCACCCCAAGCATAGAAAAAGGTGCTTCCCAACAGCGCAACCAAATTCTTGGCTTTACGGGGAGCAAGAAGATACAGTCCGATGAATATCGGAAGGAAGTATACGAGAAACAGGCTGCTACTGAAAACCATTTTTATCGGTGGCGGAAAACTACAAGATCAAACCGTAATTGAGCGTTGCACCGCAAGCGAACATGTGTAATTTTGCCAACCTCAAAAACAGACGAATGGCATCAACTTCAGATATTAAGGTAGGTTCGGTTATCCGATACAACGGAGAACTTTGTATTGTGAGCGATAAGCAGCACACCATGCCGGGCAAAGGCGGTGCGTTCTATCAGGTGAAGATGAAATCCATTCAATCGGGTAGAAGCTATGAGAACCGTTTCCGTTCTGGAGAGTCGGTAGATATTGCACGGCTGGTTTACACCGAATTGCAGTACATCTATGAAGAAGGTGACCATTTCGTTTGCATGAATCAGGAAACGTATGAGCAGATCCATATTCCGAAGGCGCTATTCGGAGACAATGCCAAATTTCTGAAAGAAAGTATGATCGTAAAGGTTGGTTTTGAAAGCGATCAGCCGATCATTGCAGAGGCACCAACGTTTGTTGAACTGGAGATCACGTATACGGAGCCAGGTCTGAAAGGCGATACGGCCACCAATGCCATGAAACCTGCAACGCTTGAAACAGGTGCGGAGATCAAAGTGCCGTTGTTCGTGAACCAAGGCGACAAGATCAAGATCGATACGCGCACAGGTGAGTACATGGAGCGCGTGAAAGAATAAGATTGAAATTCGCGAAGCCAATAACCGCTGCCCAACTGGCGGCAAAGGTTGGTGCCACGTGCATCGGTAATTCTGAACTGAAACTTACGGGAATCAACGAGATCCATCGCGTGGAGCACGGTGATGTCACCTTCTGCGATAGTGTCAAATATTTGAAGAAGTCGCTTTGCTCTGAAGCAACCTGTGTGTTGGTGAATGAACGGACGGAAGCTCCTGAAGGAAAGGTTTTGCTTTTGGTGGAACGTCCGTTCGATGTGTTCACACAGCTTTCAAAAGAACTCCGAGGCGATTTTGTTTCCAACGAAATGGTCAGTTCAACGGCACGCATCGGAAGCAACACGGTCATTATGCCTGGCACCTTCGTGGGGAAGGATGTCACAATTGGCAATGATTGCATCATCCACCCGAACGTGACCATCTATGACGGTTGCCAAATAGGGAATAACGTCATCATCCATTCGGGAACGGTGATCGGTGCAGATGCGTTCTATTACCAGCGTAAACCTTCAGGTTACAATAAACTCCATAGCAGTGGAACGGTTCGTATTGAGGATGATGTGGAGATAGGCGCGAGCTGCACCATCGACCGAGGTGTAACGGCAGAAACGGTTATCGGTGCAGGAACGAAGATCGACAACATGGTTCAAATTGGGCATGATACGGTTGTGGGCAGGAATTGTCTTTTCGCATCGCAAGTGGGCATTGCCGGTGTGGTTACGGTGGAGGATGACGTGATCCTTTGGGGTCAGGTGGGCGTTCAGAAGGATCTTACCATCGGCAAAGGTGCGGTTGTCTTGGGGCAATCAGGTCTTGCCAAGTCGCTGAAAGGAGGCATCACCTACTTTGGCAGCCCCGTGCGCGAAGCACGCGAAAAAATGAAGGAACTGGCGCTGATCAAGCAGCTTCCAAGCATCATTCAGCAACTGAAATAGTAGGTCGATTGTAGAGCCGACAGCCGAAAGGTTGTTCTCATCACGTTGTTAATTGTTTTGGTCTAAATGATTTTTATTCACTACGTGAACTTGGTAATTTCATAGAGTTTTTCAGACTCACGTGACCAGCATCAGCAAGAATAAGAACGAGCAGATCATTCTTGAAACGCTCAAGATCGCAAACTCTGCGCTAAAGCTTAAGAATCTTAAGCTCAATTCGTTGCTGGAGATCACCAATGCCATCAACAATAATTTCTCGCGAGAGCAACTGCTGAAGATCTTCGAATTTGTTCTGCGAAACCAGCTGAACATAGGTCGGTTGCTGTTTTACACCAAGGATGATGAGTGGGAGCAGTCCATCGGTCATGGCTTGGTTGCTGGCGTTAAATTGCCTGATCTGGAAGCAGAGATTCTGCCCATACGCGAAGTGAAGGAAGGAAAGAAAGGCAATGAGTTCTTCGGTCAGTTCGATGTCATCATTCCCATTCTGCACAAGAGCGAGCCGCTGGCATACCTGCTGGCCGGAGACATCAACGAGGATCTGATCGAGAACACCAAAACACGCCACATTCCGTTCATCCAAACATTGGCCAACATCATTATGGTGTCCATCGAGAACAAGCGTCTCTTTAAAGAGAACTTGCGCAGAGCGGGAATGAAGCGTGAGATGGAGTTGGCCTCGGAAATGCAGAACATGCTATTCCCAAGCAAGCTTCCGCAGAATGAACATGTGGAAATGGCCGCTTACCATAAACCGCATCAGGATGTGGGGGGCGATTACTATGATTTCATCCAGTTGAGCGACAATGAGATCGCCTTCTGCATGGCGGATGTATCGGGGAAAGGAGTTTCCGCTGCTTTGCTGATGTCAAATTTTCAGGCCAATCTCCGCGCCCTCTTCAAACATGAGACCTCGCTTACTGAACTTGTTCAGGAACTGAACACCAAAGTGATGAATTCGGCCATGGGCGAGAAGTTCATCACCATCTTCATAGCGCGCTACAATTTCATGACGCGTGTTCTGCAGTATGTCAACGCGGGGCAAACGCCACCTATTCTGGTTGCCAACGATACAACGAGTTTGCTGTCTACCGGCTGTCCGGGCTTGGGAATGTTGGATGAGCTTCCTGCCATCAAGGAAGGAATTGTGGTCATGGACCCAGATTCGATCATCACCTGCTATACCGATGGTGCGGTGGAGTTGGAGAACATGCGCGAGAAGGAGTTCGGAGAGAGTAAACTGGAACTGGTGCTGCTCGACAATCAGGACAATCCGGTGAAAGAGATAAACGAGAACATCGTTCGGCTTTTGCGCAACCACAAAGGCCAGATGCCTTACGTGGACGACATTGCGCTACTCACCACGCGCTTCAAGTAATTTCCCTTCCTCCTTCTTTTTGGTGTGATACACATCAAGCGCCACAATGGCGGCAATGAAACCCCAGAAGGGAGCAGAGGCCTTATCCGTGTCCAAGAAGTTGTTGAGGGCACCATGGATTAGGTAGGTGATGAGTCCCAAAAGCATGTTGATCAGGTACAGGCGGTGCTCACGGTTTTCCATTCGGTAATAGAGCTTCACCGCATAATAGATCACGCAGATGACAATGATCACGAAAGAAAGCATTCCGAACACGCCAGACTCGGCAAGAGGTCCGATGTACTCGCTGTGCGCATTCCCTTTGTCACCTGCATTGGTACTGATGGAGGTTTTGTTGTCAGAAAGTTGAAACGGAGCGTATTGGAACATGTAGGTGCCGGGTCCCCAACCTACAAAAGGGCGTTCTTTGAACATGCGCCAGGCCGAAGACCAACGGTTCAGTCGCTCCAAGTTAGAGGCATCCGTGGAGATGTTGGAGATGGATTGCACGTGCTCCGCCAACTCAGCAGAGGAGTCCTGTCGGTTCTTTTCCAGTTTCATGAGGATTGAGTCCCAAGAAAGCGCAAGCCCCACAATGAAAACCACCGCAATGGAGAAGATGGTGATGAACTTGATACGCAACCGCATGACGATGTAAACGCCCAACGCTCCGATAAGGCTCACCCATGCCGCGCGGGTGTAGGATAGGATCAACGCCACCGTGAACAGCAGCAGCACACCTACAAAGATCACTTTCCAACTGCGGCTGTAATCCTTACTGAAGACCAGCCCCACCAAAAGCGGATAGAACATGGCAAGCATGGCTCCGTACGAAGTATGGTCGTTGAAGAAAGGCGACATGACCCAGTGCGCGGGCTGCTCCAAAAAGCCGTACATGCCATGGTGAATGATGGTGTAGCAGATGATGCCGATGAAGGACGCGATGTACAGACCGACATACCAGCGGATGTTTTCGAACTTTCGGAAGATCTGCGTGGCGACAAAGAAGAAAGTGACCACGTACCAAAGCCTCGAAACGAAGAATTTGAGTGACACCAACGGCATTTCGCTGGTGGCGGTGGTCACGGCTATCCAAACCAAGTTGATGATGATAGCCAAGGTTACGGGGTGATCGGCAATGCGCTTATCGAACTTATGTTCGGCAAACAGTTTCAGAAAGAACATCAGCATTACCCCGAAAAGCAACGGGTCGGTGGGAAGCGTTAGCCCCACGCCCAGGCCAATGTCTGTAAGGTTGACCGAAAGCGGTGTAAGAAACACGATGAACAGCACCAGCTTGTCCAAGGCAAAGAAGGCCAGCAGAAGAATGGCAATCAGTGCGGGTAGGATGGGAGCGTAGTAGAATTCGAAAGCGACCAGCAGGGCGTTGATCAATGCAAACATCCCGCCTACAAGGTAGATCAGTTTGCTATTGACAGCATTCGATTTCAGTAAACCGGCCAAACGATTCAGGCTTTGTTTGCGGTGGCGCGCACACTTTCGGCAATGCTCAGCACCAGAATGGATATCAGCAACGTACTGAGTACGGACGACACCACGATCAACCACCGTATCGGGTATGCCTTCTTATCAGCCACCACAGGGTTGGTGATCACGTTGCAGTAGGTCAGGTTCTTCTCCACATCGCGCTGCGCAGCCTCCAGTTGTTCTTTCAGGTCGTTGTAACCGCCTCTGATTCTCCAAAGGTGTTCGTTCAACGCCAAGAACTCGCCACCCTTTTCCTTCAGGGCATCCAACAATGGCTCTATCTCCTTGGCGTTCGATTGTCTACCGGGCGTGGAAATGACCTCCAAATAACGCTCCGTGGCGTACTCGGTCTGCAATTGATAGTCGAGGATGCCGTACTTCTGGCGGAGGTTGACCAACACGCCTTCCATGCTGTCCATCTCGGCCTTCTTCTTACCTACCTGTTCCTGAAGGATCTTCACAAGTTCCATCGCTTTCTCCTTCTGGAGGAATCGCTCCTTGCGGTTGAAGAAGTAGATGATGGATTTGGCCATGTCCCGCGCCTGAACCGGGTTCTCGTCCAGCACCTCGATCACCACCGATTCATACTCGGTCTTTCGGAAGGTGACATGATCCTGATAATCCTTGATCAACGTACTGTTGGCCGACTTGGACTGCGGGTCGATGCCATACGCTTCGTAGAGATGGTAGAGATTGACAACCGAATCGCGGATATTGTCCGATTCCAACACCTGAAGCATCTGCTCCGTGGGTGTTTCCGTTCCCATCGGGATGATATTGGCAGGATAAAGCACCGCAAACGACTTGTATTGGGGCGGAATGACAAACGGGCTGGAGAACAGAACCGATAGCCCAAGCGCCACCAGAGAAACGACAAGCAGTTGCTTCCACCACCTTACAACAAGTGCCAATACTTCCGAACTGTCTTTGTACTCGCCCATAGTATCAGAGGTTGGTTTTTCGGATGTTCTCGTAGGCAATGATCGCCAGCAGCGCAATGATGAAGGTGGAAACAGTTGATACCAGCACGATCAACCAACGAATAGGATAGGATTTCTTTTCGGCAGGAAAGGCACTGTTCACGATGAACTTGTGCGGAAGCGTCTGTTCGGCATCCACTCTGGCCTCCTGATACTTGGCGCGGAGGTGGCTCAACTGCTCCTTCTCATGCTCCAGCATATCGCGGATGGAAACATACGCACCACCGTAGTGCGATAGGATCTTCAACTGTTCTTCCAGTTTGGCAATGGCGCGGGTGTTGTTCTCCAAAATGGCCTTGGCGTAGTACTCGTTAAAACGCTCCGACATCGACTCGTAGTCGTTCACGCCCATTTCGCGCATGCGGTTCAGCGAGTCTTCCAGTTCCTTTACGTACGCCTTCATTTCCAGGTACTCGGCCTCGGCAATGCGCATGGCCTTTTCGGCACGCTCCTTCTGCATGCGGTTCTTTACCGAATCCACCAACGAGGCAATGTCGTTGGCAATGGCCGCGGCCAGCACAGGGTCGGTGTCCAGCACATCCACCCGCACCGATTGGAACTCTGTACGCTTGTAGGTGATGTTGCTCTCGTATTCCTTAAAGAGCTTTGTTTCCACATACTGCTCGGTCGAATCGATCTTGTAGTGGTCGCGCAGGTCGTATTTCTTAATGATGCGGTTGCGGATCTCGTCCGAGTTCAGGATCTGGATCAACTGCTCGGCCTGTTCCTCCTCTCCAAAGGCCAACAGGTCTTCTTTGGAAGGGTTGTTCTTGGCCAGCAGCGATTTGGAAATGGAGGCCGTGGACGTAGGGAACATGATGACCGTACTCTCGAACTTGGGCGGAATGAAATACGGTCCCGAGAAGATGGCCGAAAGCACGGCCGCCAATACCGATACAATGATCAAGGGCTTCCTCCATCGGAAGATGAACAACAGCAGGTTGGATGAATCGAAATCCAGACCTTGATTTTTTTCTACCTCCATTCGCAGACTTCCCTAAACTTTTTGAGCGCGCCAAAAGTAGGAATTTTTACTACCAGCCTCCGAAGCACGCTTCCGTACCGCGTGGCCTATGCGCGCAGCAGCCCACATTGCATTTACAACACTATCTTAGAGCCCATGGTGCGCGGGTGGCTTCTTTTGGTTTTTGGGGTGGTGATGGCTGGTAGTGCCATTGCACAGAACACACCCGTTAATCTGGTGCCCAATGGGGGATTCGAGGAACATTCGGATTGTCCGACCAATCCTGGCGGCCTTGGTGACTGTGACCATTGGTGGCCGCTCCATGGAAGTCCAGATTATTTTCATGGATGCAGCACGGGCGATTTTGATGTTCCGTTGAATGTCTATGGTGTTCAGAATGCAATCGATAGTGCTTATGTCGGTGTGGCAACTTATACGCCTCAGTTCAGTGGTGGACAAGAGTCGGTTTTCTTGGAGTTGACCGAGCCGTTGCAGAGTGGAGTGAAATACAGGGTTTCATTCAAGGTCAGTTTGGCAGACAGCATAAACTACAGCACGTGCTGCATGGGTGCTATTCTGAGCAATGTCGCTCCTCCCCTTCCTCCGTTCAACACGAATTTGTCAGATGTCGAACTTGAGATGGATGCGTCCACGCTCAGTGATCAGCTATGGTACGAGTTGAACGCGGTCTATACTGCACTGGGAGGAGAAGACAAATTGTTCATTGGGAGTTTTCGACCAGATACGGATAGTAACCCTTACTATCGGGGACAGATTAGAGAAGGCGCTGATGCAGCATATTTCTATATTGATGATGTGAGTGTGATCGAGGACACGGTGACAGGCATCGGAGAAGTGGAAAAGGATGGAACGGAGGTGTCCGTTTACCCCAACCCCTGCACAAACGTTCTCAACATCAGACTTCAAGATTCCTCTCCGCCTCAGGCGGATGGAATGACCATCGAGGTAACCGATATGCTGGGGCGCACTATCAGCTCCCCTCCTCGAGAGGAGGGGTCGGGGGAGGTCATACAACTCGACACATCCCCCTGGCCCAGCGGCATCTACCTGTTGCATGCCACCAATGCCCAAGGCCTCCGCTCGGTGGTAAAGGTGGTGAAGGAATAAACAGCAAGGCATGATTGACTCTCCGCCCAACAGGCCGTTAACAACACTATCTTAGAGCGCATGATGCGTGGGTGGCTTCTTGTGGTTTTTGGTTTACTGCCGCTGGTAGGGGTAGGGCAGCAGTTGCCAATTGTAGATTGGGCCTATCGTTTCTCAAATACATATCCCCCCTACAGGAAGAATGAGGCGCATTCCGTGGCCATCGATTCAGCGGGCAATAGCTACCTGATAGGAAGTTTTTACGATACGGTTGACTTCGACCCCTCGCCAACGGGTGTTCATGAACTCGTATCGAACGGGCTTTGGGACATTTTCCTCCTCAAACTCGATACTGGCGGCAATTTTGTCAATGTGTGGCAGATAGGCGGAGCAGCGCCTGATGGTGTCAGTAATCCACCGTTAAGTGGAGGTTACAGTATGAAGTCCCATATTAATATTGATGCAGATGGGAATATCTATCTGGTGTTCTATGCAGGGGCTGAGGCCGATATTGACCCAAGTGCCAATGTTCAGTTGATAAGTGATGCGCAGGATAATCTTGTGATTGAAAAAATTGACCCCAACGGCAATTTACTCTGGTATGTAGTGTACGATGGAGATCATTTTGACCAAGGATTGGTCCTGAACATGTGGGATGCGGTCATTGATGACGACAGAAGTATGTATCTGACGGGTCTTTACAGTGATACGGTTGACCTTGACGCTTCAGTGCCGGGTACAGCCATAGTGAATCCCAATCATCCGTACGATTATTACTCAAGACACTTGTTCAAATTGGACTCGGTGGGAGGTTTTGACTGGGGGTGTACGCTACCTCCAAAACCTGACCATACGTTTATTAGTACCAGTGGTGCACGTTCAGAAAAAAGTGCCTTGGCCATAGACCATAAGGGGAATGTGATCTGTGTAGGTTATTTCACAGGAACGAAGAATTTTGAACTTCCGTTCGATACCATCAGTGTCACCTCCTCTGGGTTGGCCGATGTGTTCATCGCGAAAATCTCAAAGAATGGGGAAATGCTCGATCATTGGCAATTGGAAGGCGTGGACCCCAATTCCGTTGCGGTCACCTCTTCCATTACGGTTTCTCCGGCAGGCAACATCTATGTGGTAGGTAGTATTGCAAGTGGAGCGTTTGATTTTGACCCTGGTAGCGGTACTCACGTTGTCGGCCAGCCTGGAGGGTATCTGCTCAAATTAAGTTCCGAAGGCGAATTCAGATGGGTTCAGACGTTGGGACCCGATGGTCCTGATATATTCGGTGCAGTTGCTGTTGATATCAACGAGAACCCTTGGGTTCAATTCGTCTATTACACAGGTCTGGATTTTCAGACCCAATTGGGTAATGTGCTTGTTCCCGAAATGTACCCAACTGTAGGCAGCGGCATTGTGAAATTCGATAGTCTTGGAACTGCTCTTTGGGCCAATGTCTATGCAACAGCATCTCAGGTTATCTGGATGCATTGGTCTATGGAGGCATACCCGAACGGTGGAGTGCTTGCCTCTGGTACGGTTGGCACGGATACCATAAATGTGGGAATGAACACGCCAAGCAACATTTATCTGGTAGGTCAAACGTATGACCCGTATATGATCAAAATGATGGATGATATATCCGTTGGCATTGGAAAAGAACCAACGGATGGCAAAGGTTTACTTGTCTACCCCAACCCCTGCACAAACGTTCTCAACATACACTCCTACACAACTATGCTGGCCTCCATCGAGGTAACCGATATGCTGGGGCGTACCATAGAGACCCTTCGCTCCGCTCAGGGAAACAAGTGGGCGGTGGACACGTCCACTTGGCCCAGCGGCATCTACCTGCTGCATGCTACCAATGGGCAAGGCACCCGCTCGGTGGTAAAAGTGGTGAAGGAATAGTGCAGGGAATGCCAGATGGATTACGAGATGATTACCGGGTAAGGAACAGCCAAGGTGTCACCGCATCAGCTTCACGCCCCCGCGGTAGAAGTGCGTTTCGCCATACACATCCACAATGGTGAAATCGTAGATATAGACACCTATTTCGACCTGCTTGCCTTTGAAGGTGCCATCCCAATGGAAATCCTTGTCGTTCGATTCGAAGATCAATGAACCCCAACGGTCTGTAATTCGAACGCTGTAGGTTTTAATTCCCTCGCCATCACCGTAGAATGTGTCGTTGTTGCCATCGGCATTCGGAGTAAACGTGTTCGGAATGTAGAACGTGAAAAGCGGCTCCACCTTTATCGTGCCGTAGGCCACATCTTCGCAATCGCCATTGGTTACGCGCAGCGTGAGATTGTAGGTGCCTGGGTCATTATAACGATGCGTGGGTATTTCTACCGTGGAGGTCGTTCCATCACCCAAGTTCCAATCCCATGTCAAAGCATGCTGAGACTGATCGGAAAGTTCCAATTGAGCGTCCAGGAGCGACACCACAGGTTCATCTACCGTGAAATCTGCCACAGGCGTGATGTTGGCGCGAATGGCGTTGTTCACTGTAAGAGTTGTGGTGCAACCTTCCGTGCTGGTGGCAACAAGCGTTATGTCGTAATATCCCGAATCAGGATATACATTGGTCGGACTCATATCGGTAGAGACGATGCTGTCTCCCAAGCTCCACTCGTAGGAAGCGATGTAACCGGTAGCAATGGTCGATTGGTTCACGAAAAGAACATCCAGCGGTGTGCATCCTTCCGGTTCAATGGCCTGAAATGCCGGTTCGGGATTCGGAAATACTGTCACTTGTGTGGTTCCCGATGCCGCGCAGCCGCTATCCGAAGTGGCGGTTAGCGTTACCGTAAACGTTCCATGATCGGAATAGGTGTGCGTGGCCGTGATTCCCGTGGTGGTGTTCCCGTCTCCAAAATCCCAATCCCAATTGCTGATGGTGCTGTCCTGTGGTGCGGTGGTGTTCACAAACGAGGTCTCGTCATTCAAACACGTGTCGATTCCCGCAAGGCTCACAACGGGAGTTGGATTTACCAGTACCTCGTTTGTAATGGTGTCTTTGCAGCCATCCGTTGAGGTCACGGTCAGTTCTGCCTGATAAGTGCCTGCGGTTGCGTATAAATAGGTCGGATTCTGAAGTGCCGAAGTACCACTTGCATCTCCAAAATCCCAGCTCCAACCATTAATGGTTGATGAGTTTACGGTTGAGAGATCCGTGAACTGCGTCATTTGACCTTCACATGCATTTGTGGAAGTGAAATCCGCCTCTGGTCTATCATGAACAATGATCACCACCTGTGTCTGATCGTAGCATCCGGCAGCATCTTCCACGCCAAGCCGCACAGTATACGGACTGAACGCAAAGTTGTGGTACGCAAACGTGGGGTCATCTAAGTTACTTGTATGGTTCGGGTAGGCCGGAAGGAAGGCGTTGTCGCCAAAATCCCAGAACACATTCGTGATGTTTCCCGTGCTCTGATTGTGAAATTGGATGAGGTCGTCCTCGCAGAATTCCTGTCCATCGGTAATGTTCATGGCCGGTACCGGAAGAGGATGAACTTCGGCTGTAGATGAAGCACTCGCTGTACAACCGTTCCCATCAACCAACGCAAGACTCACGTTGAATGTGCCATCGGTAGCGTACGTGTGAGAAGGGCTTTGGGTGTTGTCTGTCGGGCTGTTATCTCCGAAATCCCACGTATAGGTCAGCCCGGTTCCGCTGCTGTTGTCCGTGAAAACCGTTGGCTGTCCAAGACAAACGGCAGCAGGTTGCGCAAAATCTGCAACGGGTAATGGGAAAACCGTTACCGTCACATCATCGGTGTTCTGGCAGCCATTGGCATCAGTTCCGGTAACCGTAAATGTGGTTGTGGTTGAACCATCGAAGACAGGATTCGCGATTGCTGCATCGCTCAATCCTGTTGTGGGACTCCAACTGTAATTTGTCGCACCGGATGCTTGCAACTGAACCGTTTGCTGGTCGCACATGCTGTAATCTGCCCCGGCATCCACTACAGGCAATGGATTTACGGTGATGGTCATGTCATCCGCGTCCTGACAGCCGTTGGCATCGGTCACGGTCAGACTGTAATTCGTGGTTGCTGTTGGCGAAGCCTGCGTGGTGGCGCTGGTGGCATCGGCAAGGTCGGTGGTTGGCGTCCAATCGTACTGCACGCCTCCTGATGCGGCCATGTTGGTCACATCGCCATCACAAATGGTCTGGTCTGCACCCGCATCCGCCACCGGCAATGGATTAACCGTTATCTGAATGTCATCCGATGTCGGACAACCGTTCGCATCCAGAACACCTAATGTGTAGGTAGTAGTGGTTGTTGGTGTAGCGGTCGGGTTCGAGACGCCTGGATTGTCAAGTCCCGTTGTAGGGCTCCATGTCAACTGCTCACCACCAGATAATCCAGTAGGTGAAATTTGGTAGGAATCGCCATCGCAGATGGATTGATCGGTACCAAGGCTGAAATTGGGAAGCGGATTGATCGTCACATCTGTGTTGCTACTCTGTGTACAACCTTCTGAAGAGATAGTGAGGGTTACTGTGTACGTTCCGGGAGCTGTGAATGTGTGCGATATCTGCCCGCCACTACCCGTACTACCGTCTCCGAAATCCCAAGTGAAGTCGGTGATCTGTCCGGTAGCAACAGCCGAGGAGCTTTGGAAATCGACCGGAAAACCTGTGCATTGCACGGGAGAAGTGATAATGAATGCGGGATCGAGTGCGTTGCAGAACTGGTGTTCGTTATTTGCACCTCCGGTGGCGGCAGTAAAACCCCAGTACACGTTCGGGTTGCCACCGAAAATATTGTTGATGATGTCGCCCGTATAGCTGAGGCGAAGCACACCATCAAAGTAAACGGTCATTGTATTGGTGGTGGGATCCCAGACCACATTCAGTTGGTGCCAAGCGCAATCTTCCACATTATTGGAGCTTGCGCTGATGGGAACCGTACCTGCGAGCATATTGCCTCCAGTATGCGAAACATCTCCGTTGCGCTGAATGGCCATGTGGTCGTATGAAGGCTCGCCACCGTTCTGGTATGTGTCCAGTTCCACGGCCAAACTTGGATTGATCCCTGCATAACCGATTCCACCTCCCGAGCTGCCTGCATTTACGCTCAATGGTTGTAGCACGAAGGCGATGCCGTCCGCGCCACCATCATTGCAACCAAGAAAAACATCAAAGGTGAAATTGAAAGGGGTGCTTAGGTCGTAAAGGTTCACATTCCAAACAGATCCATTCTGACCATTGGCGGCAGGTGTCAACCTCCAACAGTTACAGGAGGTCTGGGCCGCATTGCCGTTGATCTGGTATTGTGCAAATGATTGCTTCCATCCAAGAAGCATGAGGAAAAGGAACAGTAAGTAAGCTTTCTCCAACCGCATGGTTCTCTATCTCATCAACGTCACATGACCAAAATATTCATGGTCGTCATTTTTCCAGTCCACAATGTAGAATTTGTAAACATACACGTCTTCTTGCACTTGCTTGCCATTGTACGTTCCATCCCAATGGTAATCCTTGTCAAAGGACGTGAATATCTCTTCGCCCCAACGGTTGAAGATGTACATGGAGTACGAAACGAACCCTTCTCCTGTGCCGAAGAACTCCTCGTTTTTCCCATCAGCATCGGGTGTGAACGTGTTCGGAATGTAAAAGGTGTAGATCGGTTCCACTTTCACCATGCCTGATATCGTGTCCATGCAACCATACTGCGTGGTCACGTACTGCGTCACCTCATATTCGCCAACTTCGGTGAACAGGTTGCCCGGATTCTGCTCCGTGCTGTAGTTTCCTTCACCGAAATCGTAGTACCATTCGGTTACGTTATCAGAAGATTTGTCGGTGAAATCGATCTCAGGATTCAGAAGGTCGGTAACATACCTGTCGGCCTCGAAAAGCGCATCCGGTTTCGGATATTCTGTAATGTAGTCTACCACGGTATCAGAAGAAACGCAGCCATTGCCGGAGGTTGCTTGCAGCGAGACCGTGTAATGGGCAACCGATGTGTCAGGTAGCACTTCCGCGTTGTACACATTCATTGGGTTCTGCGAGGAAATATCGCCATCACCGTTACCCAGATTCCAGACATACGATGAGATGGAATAAGGTGCGGGAATGGCACATGTCTCCTCAAAAAATACGCGTAGTGGCTGGCAACCTTCCGTAACATCCGAAGTGAAACTAACCGTGGGCAACGGATAGATCTCCACATCGTGGGTCATCGTGTCCAAGCAGCCTTTGTCCGTTGCAACTACCAGCGAAGCTGCGAAGTGACCATCACTTCCATAAATGTGGAAGGTATCGGCCGTGTTTGCACTGTAACCATCTCCGAAACCCCAGTTCCAAGCAACGACCTGGTCGTTCAATAGATTCGGCACGGTCGATTGGTCTTCGAACCAACTGGTATCGTTCAGACAGTTTTTGATGGCGTTACTGAATGTTGCCACAGGCAGCGGATGTACAACCGCATTTCCCAGAGTGATCACATCCAAACAACCGGCTGATGTGGTTACTGTGAGCGTGGCACCATATTGTCCATATTGGTTGAAGGTCGCGGATGGATTCTGGTCGGTAGACGTTTGCGATTGGGGATCATCGAAACTCCAGCTCCAATCGATGATCGGATAATTGCCATTGGCCAACGAAAGGTCGGTGAACTGATTTGCCAGACCGAGACAAACGCTATCGAATGTGAAGTTGGCAGTAGGTACTGGGAAGATCTCAACGGTTTGCGTTGTATCATCAACACATCCAAAATCGGAGGCAACTTCCAATTGAACCTGATAAAAACCAGCCGTTGGATAGGATTGCGGAACCGGATTCTGATCGGTGGAGGTTTGATTGTTCCCGAAATCCCATTGCCAAGTTGCCACCGATCCAGACGAAGCAGAAGATTGGTCGGAATAGGTGATCTGCTTGTCCTGGCAGTCATCTGCAAAGCTGAAATCGGCAATTGGAATGGGATGAACGGTGGTGGATTGGGTCAGACTGTCGGTACAGCCCATGTCCGAAACAGCCACCAGTTTCACGCTGTAGGTTCCGTCAGTAGCGTACAAATGATTGGTATTTGAACTGGAACTGGTGGCGCTATCGCCAAAATTCCATGCGAAAGATTGAATGGAACCTGAAGCGATGGAGGAGGCGTTCACGAAGATCGATGTCTCATTCAGACATACGTCATTCACAACAAAATCCGGAACTGGACCTGGGTCGATGATGACCTCAACAGAATCTGTTTTGATGCAACCGCTGCTGCTCGTAACCGTTACCGTATATACCGTGGTCACATTGGGCGTGGCAACCGGGTCCTGAATCAACGGGTCGTTCAGTCCGATAGTTGGCGACCAGGAAAATGTGGAATTGACACCTCCTACCACATTCAGTTGGGCAGAGCCGCCCTCACAGAATGAAGTGTCACCGATGGCCTGCGCTGGCGATGCGGGCAATTCCGTGATGGAAACATAATCTGTGTCTGAACATACCCCGATCGATGTGATCATTCTATAGTCAACATCACCAACGGGGTTGAGCGTGATGGACGCTTGATTGCCAACCACCGCACCGTTCGTAATGTCGTACCACTCGTAAACCGTTCCTCCCGAACCGCTAAGCGTTACGGGGTCGCCTGCGCAATACGGAATATCCGGTCCGGCATCTGCAACAGGTGTCGGGTCGATGGTAACCGTTGCATCGGCCGAAGGTTCTGGAACCGTGGATGCACAGTAATCATTTGCAGAAACGGTGTAGGTGGTGGTGGCAGATGGGGTTACGTAAATGGTATCACCCGTCATTCCGTTCGACCAATTGAAGGTGTAACTGCCCGCTCCGCCATCCGCGTGCGCCCAAAGTTTGGCGGTACCACCGCAGAAAGCCGTGTCGCCAAAGGCTTCCACGGTCACAGGCGTTACATCGTTAATGTAGATGATGATCGTGTCCGAACCACAGATGCTTGTCTGCACGTCAATGATCACGGTTTCGATGCCTTCGGGCGTTCCGTCATACACAGGGTCGATGGTAAAACTGGTGGAAAGCTGATTGGCAGGAATGGTTACCGAAGAAGGAATGGTCGGATAGTCGGTTCCGTTGGTTGCCGTTCCAGAAACGTTGAAGTTGACCGTGTAATCAGAAGGCAGCACATCGCTCAGCGTGAATGTGACAGTCGCATTGGAGCAATTTTCGTAAGCGGTTGAATCTGCAGAAGCGGTTGATGTGGAGATCTCAACCACCTCACTTGTCAAACTTCCTTCTGCCAAGAAGACCCCCGAATCCCAAACGCCATCGCCAGCATCGGCAATCATCAATTTCAAGTGATAGGTCTGGCAGGCCTGAACCGTAGAAGTGGCGGTCAGCACCGTAGTGAAAGCATCATATTGCACGGTCGTTCCTCCCGAATTGTCAACATAATACTGCGAGTAGGAGCCTGCGTTCACATTATCAATGGTCACGGGAGTTGCCGTGCCGGGGATCAATGCAATATTCTGTTGTCCGGCAATTCCCGGTCCGCTGATGTAAAAAGCAAAGGCATCGTTGTAGCCCGAGTTCACGAATTCCGGGTATTCCTCCGAACCGAAAACGTAGTCGAACTGGATGACGTTGGAAAGCGGAATGAAATCGAATTCCAGAACGACAGCATTGTACGTACTTGCACCGGCAAGACCGTTCAGCTGGCTGTTTCCCGGCTGGCCATTGTCCTGCCCGGCACTACCCGAATTGTTCGGCCCCGGAGCAATGGTAATTGGTCCGGTACAAAGGATCACACCGCTTGTCAGACCAATATTGCTTGCCGACCCATTGAACGAGCCGGCCGCATCCGGTGCTCCGGTAAGTGTGGCGTTTGAAACCGTGATTCCCGGACCGGCCAGCATCTGCGCCAAAGCTGTGGCATTCAATCCACCCGTAACGGTCAGCTGGGCAAAGGCGTTTTCATTTGCGATTGTCAGCAGACTGAGCAACAGAAAAAAACTTAGAAAGCGTTGGTAACGGTTTCTCATGTTCTGGTTCGGTCGGAACAAACTTTTGAGTTATCGAATGTAGGGCATTTATCGGACGTTGGAACATGCTGATAGATGCTTGTTCCAGCAAGCGATTTTGCCGCAAAATTTTCACTCAAATAACAGTTCTATTCGATTTCATGTTTGTAAACGACTGAAAATCAGTTGAAAGCGGAAAGACTTCTTCATTATTGAGTGGCTTCTGAATTATCCGAATGCAGACAAAACCGCGCATGATAACTTTTACCTTTGCACGCTTACAAAAAACGCGTATGGGTTTAAATCGTGGTATTTCCATCATTGCTGTGCTGCTTCTTGTAGCTTCGGTGGCATGGGGTCAGGAGACCGGAAAGATCAAGGGATTTGTTTATGACAAGGAATCGGGCGAACCTGTTCTCTTCACAAATGTGATCGTGAAAGGAACCACGCTGGGTGCGGCCACCGATGTAAATGGCTATTACACCATCACCAACGTTCCGGTAGGCGACCAAACATTGGTGGTCACTTATCTCGGCTACGATACCTTGAAAACTTCGGTCAACGTTCGGGCAAACAATATCGAAACGGTAAACCTGTACGTGGAGAAATCCTCTGTGAAACTGAGCGAAGTGCAGATCACAGCTGCACGACAGGAAGCATTGACGGAGGTTCGTACTTCCGTAACCACGCTTACGCCTAAGCAGATGAAGCAGATTCCGACCGTGAGTGGTGAATCCGATCTGGCGCAGGTGCTTCAGGTACAACCAGGGGTTGTGTTTACTGGTGACCAAGGTGGACAGCTGTATATCCGTGGTGGATCACCCATCCAGAACAAGGTTCTGTTGGATGGAATGATCATCTACAATCCGTTTCACAGCATCGGGTTCTTCTCGGTTTTCGAGACGGACATCATCAAAACGGCCGACATCTATACTGGAGGTTACAATGCGCAGTACGGTGACCGTATCTCTTCCATCATGGACATTAAAACCCGCGATGGTAACCGCAAGAAATTCTCAGGCAAGTTGGCGTTCAACCCGTTCGGTGCCAATGCTATTCTGGAAGGGCCGATCATCAAGATGCGTGAAGACCGTGGAGGTTCGCTGACCTACTTGGTTTCTGGTAAGACCTCTTACCTGAAATACACGTCCAAGGCGCTTTATCCGTATGTGAACAACGGCAACGGGCTGCCATTCAATTTCACCGACATCTTTGCCAAACTGACCTACAGTTCTAACTCAGGAAGCAAGGTGAATCTGTTCGGTTTCAGTTTCAACGATCAGGTCACCTATCAATCTATCAACAACTACAAATGGAACTCCTATGGAGTTGGGGTGAACGTACTGGTGGTTCCAGCAGGATCGCAGGTGTTGTTGGAACCGTTCTTCAACTATTCCACCTACAAGATCGAACTCAACACTTCGGGTATTGCAGGGAGAAGGTTCAGTTCCATCGGTGGTTTTAGAGGAGGGATGAATTTCACCTACTATTTCGGGAAGAGTGAATTGAAATTCGGGCCTTTCCTTCAAGGATTTCAAACGCAGTATGAATTCACGAATTCGGTCGGTACGCAGGTTGGTGCCAACGATGCGTACAACACCACCGACTTCGGTGCTTACGCCAAATTCAAGTGGAGCTGGAGAGACAAGATCGTGCTCGAACCAAGCTTCCGTTTGCACTATTATGCATCGCTTGGCGTGGCTTCGCCAGAACCACGTTTGGGGCTCAAGTACAACATCACCAAGTGGCTTCGTTTCAAATACGCTTTCGGTCTGTACGCGCAGAACCTGATCAGTGCCAAATCAGACCGCGATGTGGTGAACCTCTTCTACGGTTACCTCACCGCTCCAGAGAATCTGCCCAAAACGTTTGACGGCAAACCTGTGAAGAACCCGTTGCAGCGCGCCATGCACAACATCGTTGGGTTTGAAGTGGACCTCGGCAAGCGCATCACGTTGAATGTGGAAGGCTACTACAAGAACTTCCTTCAGTTGACCAATGTGAACCGAAACAAACTTTTTGCCGACACGCCTGAGAATTCTCAGGTTCCCGATCAGTTGAAGAAGGATTTCATCATCGAGAACGGAAAGGCGATGGGTATCGATTTCGTGTTCAAGTACAACTACAAGCGACTTTACATCTGGGCGGTTTACTCACTCAGCAAGGTGACGCGCTACGATGGCATCAAGGAATATTACCCGCTGTTTGACAGACGCCACAACGTCAACTTGGTCGCTTCGTACCGATTCGGAAAAGACCTGAACTGGGAGGCAAGCGTCCGCTGGAACCTCGGTTCTGGATTCCCATTCACGCAAACGGCAGGTTTCTACGAGAACCTGATGTTCACCAACGGGATCAACACCGATTACACCACACAAAATGGAAACCTCGGTGTGCAGTATGGCGAGTACAATTCTGGTCGTTTGCCATATTATCACCGATTGGATTTTACCGTGAAGAGAAGCTTCGAGCTTGGACAGCATACATTGGATCTTGTTCTTGGTATCACCAACGTTTACAATCGTCAGAACATCTTCTACATCGACCGCGTGAAGTACGAGCGCGTCAACCAACTTCCGATCCTTCCAAGTATCGGACTGAGCTGGCAGTTCTAACTTTTGACATGTAGTGGCCACAGATGAAATGTCAATCAGAGCAATCAGAGAAAATCTGTGCATCTGTGGCTAAAAACATGTTCTATTCAATCTAATTGAACTTAACATAAAGCATCATCATGGATTTTATTGCCAAGGAAATAGAAGCGTACGCAGAAGAATTTACGCGCGAAGAAGGTCAGGTTCTGGCCGAACTGAACCGCGAAACGTACGCCAAGGTGATGATGCCTCGCATGCTTTCGGGGCATTTGCAAGGACAGATCCTGCGCATGTTCTCGCAGATGATCCGTCCGAAGAACATCTTGGAAATTGGAACTTACACGGGTTACAGCGCCCTCTGTTTTGTGGATGGATTGCAGGAAGACGGCAAACTTGTCACCATTGATGTGAACGAGGAGTTGGAAGATATCGTCCAGAAGTATTTTGAAAAGTCTGGGAGGTCATCGCAGATCGATGCGCGTATCGGCAATGCGATGGAGATCATTCCCACGCTGGATATGAAATTCGACCTTGTTTTCATTGATGCCGACAAGGAGAATTATCCGAATTACTTCGATCTCGTTTTCGATAAATTGAATACGGGAGGTTACATCATTGCAGATAATGTGCTTTGGAGCGGCAAGGTGCTGGAAGACGATGCGAATCTTGACAAAGACACGCTGGCACTGAAAGAATATGCCCGAAAGGTGAAGGCCGATCCGCGTGTGGAAACCGTGCTGCTTCCTGTTCGAGACGGTTTGCTCATCGCACGGAAATTGGCTTAATTTGGCCATCACAATTCCTTAACCTTTCAGCATCGACTGACCTTTACGCCAACCTGAGCATCGAATAAATTGGCCAGACCAAAGGCGATCGTTTCCGTCATCAACGACCTATCTACCGACCAGCGCGTGCATCGGCATTGCCTGCTGCTTGGGCAAAAAGGGTATGACGTGTTGCTGATCGGTAGAACAACTTCCGTCAGCGTTCCGCTGGATGACCGCGGATACACCATGCATCGCATGTGGCTTCCGTTCGAAAAAGGTCCGCTGTTCTACGCTTCGTATAACATCGGTCTGTTCTTCAATCTGTTGTTCCGAAAGGCGGATCTGCTGTTCTCCAACGACCTTGATACACTGCTTCCGAACTATTTCGTGAGCCGATTGAAACGTACGTCACTTATTTACGACAGCCACGAATTTTTTACGGAAGTGCCCGAACTCGTGCATCGTCCCAAAGTGCAGCGCGTATGGCAAAAGATTGAGCGAAGCGTACTGCCAAAACTGAAAAACACGCTTACCGTAAATACTTCCATTGCGGGACTTTACAAGAACCTTTACGGCATCGAAATGAAGGTGTTGCGGAATGTACCCAAGGCACTTTCGCCCGAACAACCGAAAGCAAGCCGAGAAGAATTGGGAATGCCGACAGCTAAAAAGGTCATCATTCTGCAAGGTTCAGGCATCAACATGCATCGCGGAGCGGAAGAGGCTGTGGAATCGATGCAGTACATTCAAGATGCTGTGCTGCTCATTCTTGGTTCGGGAGATGTGATTTCCGCTCTGAAAAACCGCGTGAAGGAATTGAACCTTTCTGACCGCGTCATTTTCAAGGACAGAATGCCGTACGAAAAGATGATGGCGCACACGCGCCTGTCCGATCTCGGCCTTTCGCTCGATAAGGACACGAACGTGAATTATCGTTTCAGTCTGCCGAACAAATTGTTCGATTACATTCAGGCAGGAATTCCAGTTCTCGGTTCCGAGCTGGTGGAGGTCAAGCGCATCATTCAGAATTATGGAGTTGGTGAGATCGTCCGCTCCTTCGAGCCGAAGGAATTGGCACAACAGATACAGGAAATGCTGCATTCAGAAAAGGTTGCCGAATGGCGAGCCAATGCTGTGAAGGCCAGCGCAGAACTCACCTGGGAAAAGGAATCGGAAGTGTTGGGAAAAATGATCGATTCGCTGAATGGATAAGCACTTGCACGTCATATCGTTCGATGTTCCATATCCTGCCAATTATGGTGGCGTCATTGATGTGTATTTCAAGCTGAAAGCATTGGCATCTCTGGGCGTGAAGATCCATTTGCATTGCTTTGAATATGGCCGAAAGCCATCACCCGAACTGGAAGCGATATGTGAAGAAGTTCACTACTATCATCGAAAGACCACACAGAGCTATCTGTTCCGAAGACGCCCGTTCATTGTGGTCACGCGTTCTTCCGAAGAACTGCTTAAGCGATTGCTGAAAGACGATCATCCGATCCTTTTTGAAGGGTTGCACACTTGTTTTCATCTTGCAGATGAACGGTTGGCGGATCGCTTCAAGATCGTGCGGACGCACAATATCGAGCACGATTACTACCGCAATCTGGCCAAGGTGGAGAAGAATGTCTTCAAGAAATACTACTTCTTGAATGAGGCTGGAAAACTGGAACGGTTCGAGCGCACGCTTTGCAATGCACAGCTCATTGCTGCCATTTCCAAAGCCGACACGGAATATCTGGAACCGAAATACCCGAACGTTCAGCACATTTCGGCATTCCACCCGAACGACCATGTGGATATTGCCGAAGGAATGGGCAAGTTTTGCTTGTACCACGGCAGCTTGGAGATAGGCGAGAACAATGAAGCTGTGCTTTACTTGGTACGCCATATCTTTTCGCAGTTGGATGTGCCGCTCATCATTGCCGGAAACAAGCCTTCGGCTGAACTGAAAGCGGAAGTGGCCAAGCTGCCGAACGTGGAGATACGCTCAGGGCTGAAAACGGAGGACATTCATCAGCTCATCCGCGAAGCGCAGATAAATGTGCTGCCCACGTTTCAGGCAACGGGAATCAAATTGAAACTGCTGGCCGCGCTTTACATGGGACGGCATTGCCTGGTCAATTCCTTCATGGTCGAGAACACGGGATTGGAATCGCTGTGCAAGGTGGAAGATTCCGATAAGCGGTTCATGGAGGCGGTGAAGACACTTTTCTCAGAGGAGTTCAATGGCGACAGCCGCGAAAGACGGCAGGAAGTGCTGGATGCGCGTTTCTGCAATCGGGTCAATGCGCAGAAGCTCTATGGATTGATCTACGGTGAATAAAAAGCCCCGCCTGAATTCAGGCGGGGCTTGGCAATTCTTCATATTGGTGATCTTAGAACTTCATCACTTTCTGTGAGTAAAGCTCGTTGTTCAACCGTAGGTTCACGAAATAGATTCCGCTTGTCACAGATTCCAAGTTCACCACGTAGTTGTGACGACCAGCGGCCAATTCGCCACTGGCAATTTCCATCACTTGTCTTCCGGTAAGGTCAACAACCGTAGCAACGATCTTGGTGCTCTCCTTCAACTCAAGGAAGAAACGGGTTTCCTGATTGAACGGGTTTGGATAAACAGCGTAAGACGAAAGTGCGCTTTCAGCAGCAATTTCCTCAACACTTACGGCATCGCGAGGAACGCATGTGTACACGATCTCACCGCCAGTGTTTCCTGGATCTGTCGGGTTTCCGTTAGAATCTTGCGAAAGCGAATGACCTGCCTGGTCATCGCGCTGGTATACGATATGGATGCAATCATCTACTTTGCGGGCGATGGAAGCAAAAGCACATTCGCTGAAATCATCTTCGTAGATGTCAACCGGATCGGACCAAGTGCTTCCGTTATCCTCCGACTCCATCACGTAAGTGTGTCGCAACAAACGGCCGGCACCATCGTCCGTACCATCTACTACAGAGCTGTAAGCCAAGTAGATGATGCCATTCTCATCAATACCTGATGAAGGATGCGATGTAAGTCCCGTACCATAAACCCCAAATGGGAAATTGGTCGTTCCGCCTGATGGGGTGTTCAACTGACCGTCTCCGTTCAGGTCAAGTGCAAACGCGATCGTATCAACATCGCCAATGGCACGTGAGTCGTTCCAGTAGGCCAGACCATCCCAACCTGGGAAATACGAATATGGGTCGGCTTCCACATCATCCAACATACGGGTAACACCCCAAAAACAATGGATGGTTCCGTTGCCATCGATAAGGACTGAAACAGAGCCGTCATTACACTCGATCGTATCGGCCACTTGGTCGCCATCAACGTCAGAGATCATGGTTTTGTAATCATACTTTGGAATTGGGAATGTGTCCACAACTGTTTTCGTCCAACTGTCACCATTGTCGGTCGACTTCAGAAGTGTCAGTCCGGCAGCAAGACCGCCAGCAAGAATGGCCACATTGTCTCCGTCCGCATCAATTGCGTAATCGTCAGATGAGAACCCGAAGTAGTAAGTTGAATCAATACCTGGAATAACTTCATGGACAACATCGAAGGAAGCACCTGAATTGGTAGAACGGCTGTAGCAGATGGCTCCTGCCTGTCCGTTGTAGAAGATCCAATCTTCAGTTACAGGGTCGGCCGGATAAGAGATGCTAATTACATGCAATGAGTTACCATCTGCGCCACCGGCAACCATGCGCGGCCAGTAGTTTCCATCAGAAATTACTGGAGGAAGCAGCGTTTCAGACTCGGTCCAAGTTCCCGTTCCAGCAGCAGAACGGCTGATGACATCCAAGTTATTTGTGTTGGTGTTGTGAGAGATCACATGCTCGCTGCCATCTACAAGAACAGCGATTGATGGCCAACCTGTTCTGTCAGATTCGATGCGCGCGGTCGGTTGATCTGCCCAAGTATCAGGAACGCGGTCCCAATAGTTATATCCTGTTCCTCGGTCCACGTAATTGCCACCGGCCAACGACATGGTCCAAGTAACCGAAATTCCATTTTCATGATTCACAATTCGGTTGCAGATGGATGAGTTGGTCTGAAGGTCGTATTTCGTTTCGCCAACGATCTCTTCTGCAAAGTCACCGGCATTTGCCGTGGAGGAATTTGAACTCGGTGCTTCTTGAGCGACCTCATTTCCCGTTTTTGGTGCGGTTGCACTAATGCGAAGGTTCTTGATGGATTCTGGGGTGACAGCGCGGTTTTGGCTGTAAGCTCCAAAACCCAATGCAACTCCAAGAATGAGCAACGTAGATTTTTTCATCATTTGATATGTTTTGATTTGCCCCGTGAAATTAACTTTCGAAGGCTTTAATTCATAAAAAAGGCCGATCGAACTTCGATCGGCCTCAGAAATTTTCAATTATCGCAGATTATTTTGCGATCACAACTCGGAAAGTTGTAGTTGAGTTGTCTTCAAACTGCAGTTTGAATGTGTGCATTCCGCTTGCCAATTGACTTACATCCATGCGAATGTTGGTACTGTTGTTCTGACAAAGGTTCTCTGAAAGCACCATTCTTCCTTCCATATCAAAAACGGTAACCGTAACATTTCCGTTCATGGCAACGCCAAGCGGAATGTTGATCATTTCTTTTGTCGGGTTCGGATATGGCTTGACGTCTGAAGCCTTCACTTCATCAGCAATTCCGTTTGCCAGTTGCATGTTCAGAATAATGGCAGGAACGTTGTCCGTTCCAAAACCACCGGCATACCAGGTTCCACCATCTATGTCATTGAGCGGGAAGAACAGTTCGGTAGGGTAGCCATCGTACGTGGTGTTGTAATCCAAGCTTCCATCAACTCCCAAGAACATATTGTCGATAAAGATGGTGGCGCAGCCAAGATACTTCTGCTCGTCAATAAGGTCGATCGGTTGAGCGAATGTGTGGGTAACGAACTCACCTTGAAGGTCTGCTGCATAGTCGTAAAACTCGTTGTTCGTCAGTTCGGTCAGGTCGTTGAACGTTGCGGCAGCAGTTCCGTCAAACGGATCATTCCACTCATAAACGGCCAACTGAACCGACTGTGTGGTAAGGTCGATATTGTTGGTAGATGTGTTGAAGGTCATGCCTGTGATCTGCATGCTTGACGCATTTGGCGACTGAAGGGCAACACACCATTCAAATTCGGTACCGGTTGCAGGTCGAAGGCCGCCAGAACCCTGAGGGCCATCGTTCGGGTCAACACGGCTCTTGGAGTACACTCCGTTGCCGTTGATCCAAAAAGATGCTGTATTGACATTGTCCGATGGAAGGTCATCGGTCGCATCCGAAACCATGTTGTAAGTGATGGTATAAAAACCTTCCTCGTATGTGGTTTCCGAATAGTTCGGCAATGAGACAAAAAGGCTGTCTCCGGGAGAGATGGTCGCTCCGACAGAGCTTTCATCGTAGACCTGAGTTCCATCGCGGTCAATGGTTGCAGAGAGAACAGCGTTTATTGCATCCGCTGACCCGAAGTTGAAGATCCAAGCTCCAATAGGAACCTCGTATCCTGTGTTGCTTACAAACGTGGAAGGGATGGATTGGCTGTTTGCCATTCCGAAATCGCCAGAGTAAGCACCGATGTTGTTGGCAAATACACCGTTCGGATTTCCAATGAAAACCTGAACACCACCTGCGTTAATGGAGTCTGCAAGAGCAGCACCATTGGCATCGCTGATAAAGATCACTGGAATGGTGATTGCGCTGGCGCTGTCTCCAGAGAGCATGTTGATCAGGTTTCCAGGAACGTTATTCACGATGACGCAGCCAACCGCTCCTGCGGCCTGTGCTCTGTACGCTTTCAACGAGAAATTGCAAGTTCCACGATAAAGGAAAGCGACCTTTCCGTTGATGTCACCCGTATTGATGATCGGGCCACAACAGGCAGAATCGCCAGCAGCACCATTCGTTGGGTCAACATACGTTCCATCATCATACGCCCAGGCCGCTTCCGCAGTAACATGGGTCGTGTCCAGATTCGCACCCCAGCCATCGGCTGTGTAAGAATCAGTAAAGTTGTAAGATCCGGCAATGTTGGATGGTGATTCCACCAAGAATAGATTTTGGGCCCATGCCGATAACCCAAGTACAGACAACCCAACGGTTGCTGCGGCAATGCGTAGATTTTTCATCATTCGGTGAATTTTGGTTTGAATCCGTGAAGGTAAACCTCAACGTTCACTAATCATAACGTTAAGGTGAGGTTTGGTTAAGATGATGACAGAATTTCCTCAGAAATCTTCCGGGCCGACCTTTTGTAAGGTGTCTACCACATAGCCGCTTTCGCATTTTAAGGTGCGGGCCGGATGCTTTTTAAAAAAGGAATAGTTGTGCGTAGCAAGCAGCACGCTTGTTCCGGTCTCCGTGATATCGATCATCAGTTGTAGGATACCTTCCGATGTTTCGGGATCTAGATTTCCAGTCGGCTCATCGGCCAAAATGACTTCGGGATGATTGATCAGCGCGCGCGCCACGGCCACACGCTGCTGCTCACCGCCCGAAAGTTGGTTCGGCATTTTGGTCTTGTAAACCAACGGGATGTCCACCAGTTTAAGCACTTCATCCACACGCTCGTCCATTTTGGCCTTGTCTTTCCAGCCTGTGGCTTCCATCACGAATTTCAGATTCTTCTCCACCGAGCGGTCTGTCAGCAACTGAAAATCCTGAAATACGATCCCAAGTTTTCTTCGTAGAAAAGGAATTTCCTTCTGGCCGATTCCTGCCAATGCATGTCCTGCCACGTAGCCTTCACCTTCGCGCAGCGGAAGATCTGCATAAAGCGTGCGTAGCAGGCTGCTTTTTCCCGCTCCCGTACGACCGATCAGATAGATGAACTCACCTTTGTCCACGGCAAACGAAACCTTGTTCAAAACCGCGTTGTCGCGGATGAAAACGGTCACGTCCGAAAGCTGAATGATATGGTCTTGGTTTTCCATGCGGAGGTGCCAAAGTTAATATTCTACGGAAGTGAAAAGCGTACTCTTCTCTTAACACGCCCGCGTTGAAAAGTATTGTGCATGCCGCTTAGGGCTGGCCGCATGCCCGATAATTTAGCACGGATGAGTTTGGGGCAAACTGCGGTTCGAAAAGTGATGCTGTCGGTGCTTTTGGCATGTCTGACAAGCGTGTCCGTTTTCGCGCAGCGGGTTTCGGCAGATGTCTCGCCAGAACGCGAATATGCCGTAGCGCTCGAACTCTATCAGAAGCAGAAATATGGTCAGGCGCAGGAGCGTTTCGGTAACGCGTTGCAGCATCATCGCGCGCTGCCAAGCATCCAGCAGGAGAACGCCATTTATTATCAGGCATCATGTGCGTTGGAACTGTTCAATGGCGATGGCGAGAACCTGATGACCACGTTCATTGCCGATCATCCTGAACATCCGTTCATCAATCTGGCCAATTTCCAGTTGGGCACATACTACTTCACCAAAAAGCGGTACAAGTCTGTTCTCGATCAGTTTGAGCTGGTCGATCCGACCAAGTTGGATGAGCAGTATTTGGAGGAATTCTACTTCAAGAAAGGCTATTCGCATTTCATGCAAGAAGAGTACGACCGTTCCAAGGAAGCGCTTTCGCATGTGGTGAACGGTGGGCAGAAGTACCGTTCGCCTGCGTTGTATTACAGTTCGTACATCCTTTATAGAGAAGGTAGAAACGATGCCGCACTCAAAGGTTTTCAGGAACTCGAATCGGATAAACTGTTCGGAAAGGTCGCGCCATTTTATGTGCTGCAGATCTATTACCGACAAGGTCGGAATGAAGATGTCATCTCTTACGGAAAAGCGCTGCTCGAAAAGGATTATTCCGAAGCTAAAAGCGGAGAGATCCATCGCATGTTGGGCGAAGCGTACTACAATTTGGAACGCTACGCAGAGGCGATTCCCGAAATGGAAATGGCCATTTCAGAATTGGGTGGAAACCGTGATGACCGCTACAAACTGGCGTACGCTGCCTATCGCGGAGGTGATTATGAAAAGGCGTTGACCTACTTCCAGCAGGTAACGGACGAAGAGGACGAACTCGCGCAGTTGGCCTATTACCACATGGGCGATTGCTACCTGAAACTGGACCGCAAAATGGAAGCGCGTGGTGCGTTCCGTTCAGCATCTAAATACGCGTTCGACAAGCAGATTCAGGAAGATGCGCTGTTCAATTTTGCCAAAACGGCCTACGAACTTTCGTACGATCCGTACAACGAGGCGGTTCAGGCGTTTGAGGAATACATCGATAAGAACCCGAACAGCGAGCGCGTGGATGAGGCGTACAATTTCCTGCTTAAGGTCTATCTCACCACGCACAATTACGAGGATGCCATCAAGTCCATCGATAAGATGAAGCGCGTGGATGATGCCTTGAAAGAAACCTATCAGCGCATCAGTTATGTCCGTGGAACGGAGCTTTTCAACGACCTGCGTTTCAAGAATGCGGTGCATTACTTCAAGCGTTCCGACAAGTATCCTGTCAACCCTGACATCACGGCCCAGGCCATTTTTTGGCAGGCCGAAGCGTATGCGCGCATGCAGCGTTGGAAAGCGGCCGAAGAGCACTACAAACTTTTCATGGAAGCACCGAGCGCCATCAATCTGCCCGAATTCGGCTTGGCGCATTACGGCTTGGCGTACGTGTATTTCGAGAATGAGAAACTGGATGAGGCCATCAACTGGTTCCGCAAGTTTGTGGATTACGAAAAGCACGATTCGCTGCGCGTGAATGACGGTCTGTTGCGAATTGCGGATGCATTCTACCTGAAAAAGGAGAACAAGCGCGCCATCGAGTTCTACGACAAGGCCATCAAGTACAACAAGTTCGATACGGATTACGCCATTTTCCAGATAGCGGTCTGCTATGGGCTTGAGGGGCAGAATGCCTCAAAAGTGGAAACGCTCAAGGCGATGCTGGAGAATTATCCGGAGACCGATTTTGCGGCCGATGCCAAGTATGAGATCGCAGAAACGTACTTCTTTACCGACAACAGTTCGGAGGCGGTCAAGTATTTCGATAAGGTCATCAACGAACATCCGAATTCGAGCTATGTGCGCAAGGCCAAGCTGAACAAAGGCCTGCTGTTCTACAACCAAAGTTTGGATGAGGCAGCACTTCCGTTGTTCGAGGATGTGGCAGAGAATTATCCTGCCACGGAAGAGGCCAAAGAGGCGTTGATGAAGATCCAGAAGATCTACGTGGAACGGGGCGATGTGCCTGGTTTTGAGAAATATGTGGCTGCGAATAACTTCCCAGACATCACCACGGGCGCACTCGACACTTCTTATTATGAAAGTGCGGAATTCATGTTCCTGAAAGGAAATATGGAAGGTGCCATGGCCGAATTCGGCAAGTATCTGGAGAAGTTCCCGCATGGCTATTTTGTGCTCAACGCAAACTTCTACCGAAGCGAAGCCGCTGTGGAGCTCAAGAAGTATGATGAGGCCATCACGGGCTACGACCGTGTGCTCGATTTTAAGAAGAATGCGTTTACCGAGCGGGCGCTGATGGCGGCATCGGAGATCTATCTGTACCAGCAGAAATACAACGATGCGTTGCTTCGTTTCACCATGCTGGAAGAAGTGGCCGAAAGTGCTGAAAATCTGATGGAAGCACGTGCTGGACTTATGCGCTGCAACTACAAACTCAATAATTTCGATGCGGCCAACGAGTATGCGGAGAAATTGCTCCGTTCGGACAAGGTACCTGAAGAGGTGATCGGAGAGGCGCGGTTGACATCGGCAAAATGTGCGCTGGCGCAGAACAACCTCCGATTGGCGCAGGAACGCTTCAAGGAAACGCTGCTCGAATCGAACAACGAAGTGGGAGCAGAGGCCATGTACAACTTGGCGTACATCCACTATCTGGAAGAGGAATACGAACAATCGCAGAGCCTCATTTTCGAGATGGTGAACATCTTCCCGAACTACGGAAAGTGGATCTCAAAATCCTTCCTGTTGCTTGCCGACAACTATGTGAAACAAGGCGATCTGTTCCAAGCGAAGCTCACTTTGCAGAACGTGGTGGATAACTATCAGGGAGAATTGAAAGCAGAGGCACAACGCAAATTGGATGAACTGAATGCCGCTCAACCGAAACTGGAAGAGCGCAAGGACGGAGAAGAATGGAACATTGAGTTTGAGCAGGAAGGCAAGGTGCGTGACGAGATATTCGAAGCGGACAGCATTGATGCGGACGAAGAATATCAGATCGATTTCGAGAAAGAATGAAAAAGTGGATCTTCCATATAATTCTGTTGTCGGTGGCGATGAGTTTTGCTTCGCAGAGCTTCGCGCAGACCGAATCGGATCAGCTGCCGGACAGTCTTCGCTTCACCATTAAAAAGAACTATCGGCCTGTGGCCCGCGATGCCAAAAAGATCTTGGCAAAGCCAGAAGTGAAACACGACACGGCAAGTCTGGCCAAAATGGACTACGAAGTGCTCAACAAGACAAAAGAGGTCACGTATGAGGCTGAGCCGTTGCAAGCGGCCAAACTGAGCAACGAACCGCTTCAGAAATTGTACAACGGCTTTGCCAAGGTCGGTTTCGGTAATTACACCATGCCATTTGCTGAGGTGAGTTTCAGCAGTCTGCGCAGCAAGAAGTATCAGGCAGGCTTCTTTGCACGTTATCATGCTTCGTACGCAAAGCTGAACAAGGTTCGGAATTTCGGTTTCACCGATGCGGGGATCACAGGTTTCGGCAAGTACTTTATGAAGAAGCATGTGCTCGAAGGCAAGTTGAATTATGACGTGGATGAGAACTATTACTACGGTTTTGATACCAAGGATGTGACGTTTCGGAACGTGCAGTCGGTGCAGAAGGACAGTCTGCATCAGGTGTTCCATCATGTTGGTCTCAATGTTGATCTGAAATCCTTGCAAGAGAAGAAATTGAACGTGTTGGATCAATTGTCGGTCGGTTACGGCTATACGCGCGACAACTTTCAGGCGCAGGAGCATTTTGCGGCATTGGTGGGCGGTGTGGCGTTCAATGTGAAGAAGGAGCAGATGTTCATCAAAACATCCTTCAACTATTACAATCTGGCGCAGCCAAGCTACAACAGCAACAACCTCATCTGGTACATTCAGCCCGAATTCAGAGCAAAGCGGGAACGCTGGGCCATCGACCTCGGTGTCAATCTTTCATTGGATGTGAACGACACAACCACCAAAGTGCTGGTGTTCCCAGTGTTGGATTTCCACTACTTTATTGTGAAGGACATTCTGCGCTTTTATGTGGGCGCGAAAGGTGGCGTGCAGCGTAACGGATTGCGCTCCATCTCGCAGATCAACCCATATTTCAAGACCGATCAGGCACTCAGCAACAGTTGGGAACGCTTGAATATTTATGGTGGTTTCAAAGGAAGCATTACGCGCAGCATCGGGTTCGATGTGTCGGTGGCCGAGATCATCACAGGGCAACAGATGTTCTTTGTGAACGACACCACAGGCGGCATTGGCAATAAGTTCCTGACCGAGTATCATGATGTCCGAACCACCAGTTTCAAAGGTGCGCTGAGCTACCAGTTAAAGAGCAAACTGCAATTGGTTGCGGAGGCGGAATACCGTTTGTTCGTCATGCCGACCGACAGCATCAAGCCTTGGCATCAGTCACCTTTCCGATTCACCTTCTCAGGTAATTACAACATCAAGGACAAGTTCATTTTCAAAGCGGCCATCAGCGCATTCGGACCGCGTGTGGTGCAGGCGTTCAGCACCGATTCGTTGGGTGTTGTCTCTATGACACCACAAACGCTCAAAGGCTACGCGCAGGCCAGCATCGGGGTGGAATATCGCTACCGCAGATGGCTCGGAGCCTTCATCGATTTCCGAAATATTGCGGGCTACCGCAATGAAGTTTGGAAGCAATACAAGATGCAAGGATTCAGCTTTATTGCGGGGCTGAATTTCAGCTTCTGACCTACTGTGTAAAACTGCTCTCTTTTTGTTGATAACCTCAAGCGTGAAAGCCGCTGTTTGCGCGGCTTTCGGGTCTATTTTGGGTATCTTTGAAAGTTCAATTTTCAGTACCTAAAAATGTCGGAAATAGTGGAAGAAAACGAGAAAAAGCCGAAAGCATATTCGGCCGATAGTATCCAGGCCCTTGAGGGCATGGAACACGTGCGGATGCGTCCGTCAATGTATATTGGAGATGTTGGTGTAAGAGGTCTTCACCACCTGGTCTATGAGGTGGTCGATAACTCCATCGATGAGGCGCTTGCAGGGCATTGCGACCACATCGATGTGACCATTACAGAGAACAATGGAATCCGCGTACGCGATAACGGTCGCGGAATTCCTGTTGATATGCACAAGAAAGAAGGTGTTTCGGCCTTGGAGGTCGTTATGACCAAGATCGGGGCTGGAGGTAAGTTCGATAAGGATTCGTACAAGGTTTCGGGCGGTCTCCATGGTGTGGGTGTTTCCTGTGTGAACGCACTTTCGAGCGCGTTGCGTGCTACGGTTTACCGAGATGGTAAAGAATGGCAGCAGGAGTATTCACGCGGTAAGCGTCTTTACGAGGTGAAAGAGGTTGGCCCGACCGATTACCGTGGCACGGAGGTCGAATTTCAGCCGGATGAGCAGATTTTCGATTCGCTTGAGTACAACTACGAAACGTTGGCCACGCGTATGCGCGAACTGGCCTATCTGAATAAAGGAATCACGGTCACACTTACAGACCTTAGAAATCCAGATGAGAAGGGCGAATTCCCAACGGAGACATTCCACTCAGAGGAAGGTCTGCGTGAGTTCGTGACCTTCTTGGATGGCAATCGCGAGAAGTTGATCGATGATGTGATCAGTATTGAAGGCGAGAAAGGCGGCATTCCTGTGGAAGTGGCGATGGTTTACAATACGTCTTATAGCGAGAACATTCACTCGTATGTGAACAACATCAATACGCACGAAGGCGGTACGCATCTTTCAGGGTTCCGAAGAGGTTTGACCAACACATTGAAGAAGTATGCGGAAACATCTGGAATGCTCGATAAACTCAAATTTGAGATTTCTGGTGATGACTTCCGTGAAGGGTTGACAGCCATCGTTTCGGTAAAGGTTTCTGAGCCTCAGTTTGAAGGACAGACCAAGACCAAACTCGGTAATCGCGAGGTGACCGCACCTGTAAGTCAGGCGGTGAGTGAGATGCTTGAGAACTATTTGGAAGAACATCCAGCTGACGCGAGAACCATCGTTCAGAAAGTGATTCTGGCCGCTACTGCACGTCATGCGGCACGCAAGGCGCGTGAGATGGTTCAGCGGAAGAACGTACTTACAGGAACAGGACTTCCCGGTAAGCTTTCCGATTGTTCGGACAAAGATCCAGAGCGTTGCGAGCTTTTCCTCGTTGAGGGTGACTCGGCAGGCGGTACAGCCAAGCAAGGACGTGACCGTAACTTCCAGGCAATACTTCCACTTCGTGGTAAGATTTTGAATGTGGAGAAGGCCATGCAGCACAAGGCGTTCGAAAATGAGGAGATCAAGAACATGTACACCGCCTTGGGTGTAACCATTGGAACGGAAGAAGATGAGCGTGCGCTGAACATGGACAAATTGCGATACCACAAAATCATCATCATGTGTGATGCGGATGTGGATGGTTCGCACATCGCCACGTTGATTCTGACATTCTTCTTCCGCTACATGCGAGAATTGGTGGAGAGCGGCTATCTGTATATTGCTGCGCCACCGTTGTATTTGGTCAAGAAGGGCGCAAAATCTGAATACTGCTGGAATGACGATCAGCGGGATTCCGCTGTGCTAAGACTGAAAGGTGAAGGCAAGGAAAGCTCTGTGGGCATTCAGCGTTACAAAGGTCTCGGAGAGATGAATGCGGAACAGCTTTGGGAAACCACTATGGATCCAACTGCAAGAACGCTGCGTCAGGTGACCATTGAAAATGCCGCAGAGGCCGATAGGATCTTCTCCATGCTTATGGGTGATGATGTACCACCTCGTAGAGAGTTCATTGAAAAGAACGCCAAATACGCGAAGATTGACGCGTAATTCGCGAAACCACACCATTGCAAAATTAGAAAGCCCCGATCAGACATCTGATCGGGGCTTTCTCTTTTGTTTTCTCAAAGCTACTTTGGAGTTGCAGCCTCTTTTGAGTTAACCACTTTTCTTTCGTTCCTACGCTTTTCCATCAACTCACGATTTGGGGCAGCGGATTCCTTATCGGAAGTGCTTTCAGCGCTTTGGCTTCTCTTCTCCGTAACATTTTCAGATGTTGTAGCAGCCTCTTTTGAGACCTTTTCATCCACATTTTCACTTTTACGTATGTGCGCTTCTTTTTTGGTGGATTGAGCCATGGCCGACCCTCCCAACAAGAGTGCGATAATGAATGTGAAGTAGTGCTTCATTGAGAAACCAATCATTAATTAATAGCAGATAACACTTAGTGTTCTGTGATTTGTGCCATTTGTAGAGGTCGCAGGCTCACAGTAGATCGTTCCAGTATAAAGACCTGTTCTCATCCATTCAAGCGTCAGAGTATGAGATACGTTTGCGGTCATGCTTACCGGTTTAGTGAAAGAAAGTGACCATGTGGTGGCAACTCCGTAGACATCATCGTAATCCTCACCGGTTGTATTTGCACCACCGATCGGTGTTCCGTCAAGTAGGACACGAACAAAGACGTTTTGAATTGGATATGCCTGCGGATCAGAACGTCCTGAAATGGTCATCATCACAAGTCCATTACTTGTAGTAGGAGTGAAGGTCAACGACAACCCAGTACTTGTAAACGTAGTTGAGTTCATACTGATATCGGTTGTTCCGGTGGTACTGAAAACCTGAGATCCAGTTCCGGCAGGGCCAGTAGGCCCTTGTGGTCCTTGAGGCCCCTGAGATCCTTGAGGACCCGTTGATCCGTTGGAACCATTAGCACCAGTTGGTCCGGCAGGTCCTTGCGGTCCGGTTGTACCGTTGGCTCCGGTAGGACCAGTAGGCCCGGCAGGTCCGGCAGGTCCCGTAGCACCAGTAGGACCATTGGCTCCGGTGGGACCAGTAGCCCCATTCACACCGGTTGGTCCGGTCGGTCCTGTTACACCTGTTACAGGACCCGTAGGTCCCTGAGGACCGGTCGGACCTGTAGGTCCTTGTAAACCAACCCCTGTGGGTCCTTGGGGACCGGTCGGGCCAGTAACGCCATTTGATCCGCTTGGCCCTTGAGGTCCCTGTGGTCCAGTTGGTCCTGTAGCTCCATAGCCACCGGATCCGAAGCATATCCAGTCAACCGTAGCATCATCCCAGTAACAGAATTGGTTCAGATCAATATCATATACCAACAGACCTTGCGCATCATTGGGTAGCGTTGTAGTTGGTGGGTTGGCAATTCCCAATCGCTGTAGCGTATTGACCCGTGGTACCAGCATTCCTTTCTCAGCAGAGGTCACATCCAAAATCGAGTTCGGGTGAGGAGTGGTCGTTCCAATACCAACGTTATCCTGAGCGGATACCTGAGCCACCGTGAATAGCACGAGGGTAAATATGCTCGAAACAAGAAGTCGTAGATTCATTCTCATGAATAGGGGTTTTGTAAGAAGTCCCAAATGTACATAAATGTTGAAATTTTCAATCGGTTGTAAAATTGGTGTTATCTAAGAAGCAGATCCGCGCTTTTCTACCGACAGATCTTACCTCAGTAGTGTAACATGACCAATGTATGAGTGGTCATTTCCCTTCACATCATTCAGTTTTATCCTCCATACATAAACGGCCATTTGAACGGGTGCCCCTTTGTATGTTCCATCCCACGGGTCGTTTATGTCTTCGGTATAGTAGATCAACTCTCCCCAACGGTCAAATATTGACATCTTATAGGTGTCCCAATCAATGCCTTCTCCGTAGCCACGGAACCCATCGTTTTTACCGTTCTCATTTGGTGTAAAGGCATTGGGAGCATAGAACATGAAATCAGGTTCGATGATGACCTGTCCGACCGCCTCATCCGTACATCCATGAATTGTGGTAACGAGCTCATGTATGATGTACGTTCCCGTATCTGAATACAGGTGTGTCGGATTCTGTTGTGTTGAAGATGCCCCATCACCGAAGGTCCAGTTCCAACTGGCAAGATCTCCAATAGAGTGGTCGGTGAATTCAATATCTGCGTTGAGAAGATTCACTACCTCAGGGGTTAGATCGAAGCTGGCAGAGGGTAACGGGAACACCTGTACAAAGTCGGTAAGAACGGTATCTGTCACACACCCTTCTACTGTGGTAACGGAGAGCGAAATCGTGTAGCTTCCCGCATCTTCGTACTCGTGCGAAGGGTTTTGAACGCTTGCGGTATTTGAATCCGAGTTGGGATCTCCGAAGCTCCATGTCCATGAAGCCGGTGTGGGTTGCGTCAGGTCACTGAAATCAACGGTCAGAGGCTGACAACCACTATCTGGTTCGGCATTCACAACAATGGTGGGGAGCGGGATGATGGTAACGGTACTGGAAGCAAATGCAGGTGGCGTGCCACATCCGTCAGATACCATGAAATCAAAGGTGGTTGTCACCAACGGTTGGGTGTCAATGGGCAGCGTTACGGGTGTCGTGTTGTCCGGTAAAAGGAAGATGTCATAGTTGCCATCGCCTCCACCTGCTTGCAGATCGATGGTTGCAAAATCGTAAGGACAGATACTCGTGTCAGGACTGAACAATGGACGAATGACACTCAATGTCAAAGGAGGAAGCACATCGATTGTAACGGTTTTCGGAGCAGATTGGCAGCCGTTGGTATCCGTTACCATCAAACTGTAAGTGGTTGTTTGGGTTGGATTTACCGCAGGATTTGATGCTGTAGAATTAAGCGTTGGGTCTGCTGGATTTGCAGTCCAGGCGTAGTTCAACGGAGCAACGCCACCCGTAATTTGAGCGGTTAGATTGGCGGTTCCGCCAATGCACACTTCGTTTACATCGGAAGACACGGAAACAACCACTTCCGCTGGACCGGAGATGGTGACGTTTACCACCTTCGTGCATCCGTCCTGATCGGACACCAGAATCTGATAATCATCTTGACAAAGCGTGGATGATGAGTTCGAGTTGGCCACATTCGGTGTCCACGTGTAAGTGTACGGACCGGCACCATCGGGTTGTATGTCGATGCTGCCATCGCATGCATTGAAGCAGGTTTCATCTGCGCTGTTAACAACGGTGTTGAATGAAACGGGTTGGTTGATGGTGAACGTGGAATCCAAACTGCAACCTGTGGCATCCGTTACGGTAACAGTAACGTTTCCAACGCCAAGATTGCCTTCGACAGGGCCATTCCCTCCACTTGTCCAACTGTAGCTGTATGGACTGACGCCTCCCTGCGGTGCAACCACGATCTGTCCATCGCTACTTCCGCATGATGCATCGGTGATCACCGCAGGAATGCTCATTTCAGAGAAATCGATCACCACTTCATCGGATGCGGTACATCCATTTCCGTTGTCTTCAGTCCACGTGAAAGTGTAGGAACCAGCGGTTGTTACCGTCACGGTTGCATCAGGTGTGTTGGCATCAGGCGTAAAAGTCGTTCCGGCAGGACCACCTGTCCATGTTCCGGTTCCATAACTTGCTACGGCCTGCAATTGGTAGAACAACTGGCAGGTCTGCGCATCCGTTCCGGCATCAGCGATCGGCAACGCCACGAACGGCCCACCACTTATTGTCAGAGGGCAACCATTCTCATCGGTTACATCAAACGAATAGTTGTCACCGTTCTGAAGGTTCTCAACCACGATGTCTCCACCATTCTGGCATGTAGAGTTCACGAAATCGGCAGTTGCTGGCTGTAGGTTGGAGGCTGTGAAATCTCCACCGTAAACCTCAGCATAGCCGCCACTCAGGTTGACGCTCACAGTATTGGTCTGACAATCGGGAGTCACTACAGAAGCAGTTGGCTCCAGATACGTTACCATCGTTGTCGGTCCCATATTCCAGCAATCTTGCAGAACAATGAATGTTGGCGCAACCGGGTCGAAGGAGTAAGTGGTTATCGGAACATAATAGACCTCATTGTTCGTGAAGGTACCCGGAGGAAACAGACTGATGATCGAGTTTGCATCATTGATATCGGCAATTCCATCGGCAATTGGAATCGGAGCAAGGAAACAAGGGTCATCATTTGGGAAAACTCCAGGCGTTGGCGGACAACTATAAACGAGGAAGTTGATGGCAGGTGCATACGGAAATTGATTGCCGTTTCCGTCAACAAGCGGCCCATTGTCTTCCGGGTAGGTGTAATCACCATTGGTAACCAATTGAAACTGGTCGCCATCGCAGAGAATAACATCATTCAGGCCGCTGCCTGTGATGGTGGCCGTAGTGGTACCTGCATCTGCACTACAACCACAGATAATGGTCTGTGTCTGTTCGCAGGTTGGGAAATCTGAGAAATAGTAGGTGATGGTGTAGCTGGCGGCTGCCGGGTCCAATCCGGTCACCGACCATGCTTCAGGGCTACTGAAGGGTGGCTGAATGTTGGTCGATTGCGTGTTGGTTCCATCATTTATCTCCACTACAATAGTTCCCGTTGATGGCGGATTATTGAATTCAATGGAGCCGGTTACCTCGCCCGTTCCTGTAACACATTCAGATTCGTAATAGGTTATAGTAGGAGGAGCTGTGAACGTAGTGGTGATGTTGCAGTTCTGATCATCGCTGAAAACGGCTCCGAAATCACAGGCAAGGCCGTCTTGAGGCAGCCCGGTAAATGTGACCGTCATCGGGCTAATGAACGGTGGTGTGAATGTTTGCGTGTTGAAAAAACAATCGGAAACAATAAGCTGTCCTGTACTTGGTGGATTGCTGAATGTGAGCGTGGCTTCCAGATCATATTCCAGCGTGCTTTGGCTGGTCGTGTAGCAATCGGTCATGGTCAGATCCAAGGCTGTCATGGTGCAACCGGCACAAGGTTGCACGGTCACATCAAACGTTACAGCAGGGCCATCGCCACATTGGATGGTCTCCACCACGGAAACCTGTCCGCTGGTGGTTCCCCAGTTCACAGTTATGGAATTGGTTCCTTGGCCCGAAACGATGGAAGCACCCGTTGGAACAGTCCACGTGAAGGTAGAACCAGGCGTATTGGTAACCGAATAGACGGATCCACTTTCATTCTCGCAGACCGGAGACGGACCCTGAATTGGTGGTGTCTGTGGATCGCAACAGTTCGGGTCGATGGTTATGGTCACATCATCCGAAACAGTTACACAGCCGGCATCGTCCGATGCTGTGAGCGTGTAGGTGATGGCACTTGTGGGGCAGACCTGAGGAGTGAGCGTGGTTTCCTGTCCAGCTGCCATATCGGTGGTTGGAGACCAGACCACATCGGGCGTGTATTCATCCGGTTCGTCATCAAACGTGATGGACCACCCGTCAAATGTCCCCGATCCGCTGAAGGCATTTGTTTCAACCGAAATGGACCAAACACCATTTGCGGTGCAGCCGTTCATGCCAGATAGTGGTTGGCTTGTGTTGTAAGTTCCGGTTATTGGGGTGGGGTTTGCACCCGAAAGTGCCGATCCTCCGGAAGGAACAAAACAGGTATTCTGATAGGAGGACGCATTGATAAAACTGCCTGCCGGGGCTCCTCCGATAGGAACAAGTTCTACTTGGGTTCCATCAGGACAGACCAATGTCACGGATAACGCCTCAACACCCGAAGGTGGAAGGTTAAGTCCGGTAAAATCCAAGCTGGTAAGACATACCTGTGTAATGGAACCGGGGTTGACGGTACTCATGTTCAGATCCTGAACGTTCACATTCACCGAAGCACCTCCAAAAATGGATGCATCGAACGTTTCGGTCTGGTTATTCTCAAATGTTTTCGGACCTCCCGGGTCATTTACAACGGCAGCAGTTCCTGCAAGGTTGATGCAATCTCCCGGACACACGGTTTGATCCGCTCCGGCATCTACCTGAACATCCGGATTGGTCACCACCACTTGAACGGAATTCTGGCAGTTACCGGTGCTCGTGGTCATATCCACCGTATAGGTTGTGGTTACCAGCGGACAAACAGGTGTCGGGTCGTCTCCCGGCAATGAGGTGGTGTAACCGTCATGCTGCCAGGTGTAGGTCACATTCGGGTCGTTTACGATGATTTCAACATTATCAATCCCCCAATGGTCGTACTCTGCACCCGAATCGGCATCCTGAAACCATCGGAACTGAACGTTATTCACCAATGCTCCAGCTGGAATTGGGAAACACCAGTTGTTCCAGTTCACTAATTGCGGGTCATTTCCACCATTCGGGTCGAAATAATGAATGGTGATCCATGTGTTGCCGCCATCGATGGAATATTGGAGATAAACGCCTTCATCCGGTTCGTCCGGACCTTCGCAGGGCGAGGCGTTTCCTTGGATGGCATACAACATATCGAAACAGATGGTGCCACCTGCGGGAGCAACAGAAGGGCCGAAGTTCAACGGAAGCGTTTCGAGTGAGCGGGGAGAGGCTGATTGGTCGCCCATCCAAAGATGCGTGGTACCATCCACACCGTTCGGGCTGCAAGGATTGTTAAAAGACGCCTGCTGCGTGAACGACCACCCTGTCGGTTGTCCGTTATTGAAGTCCTCCGAAAAACTGATGTTACCGGATGTGGAACCGAAATGCGAAAGCGTTACACATTCACCACAGGTGATCTCCGTGTAAGTCGCATCAGCATTTACCGTGCATTGCCCAAACGAACTGCCATAGAGCAGCACAAGAACAGGAAGAAACGAGATGACTTTTCTATTCCACATCGGTCACCGTTATTTCTTTCAGTTCGTAATGCGTCAACTGCCGAACATCTTTCAGATCGAGCATCTTTACAAAGATCCTCAGCCCGTTGTTTTCGGTGCATTCGCCACTCAATGTGGTATTTGCCGGAATCTCTACAGAAGTATGGTATTCATCACTATCTGCCATGCAGGTAGTACACTTTCCATCATGCCAGAGTTCCCGTTTCCAAGAGATTTTGATGGCAGTATTTTTCTCGTTGGAGATGGAAAGGAGAACGTACTGTTTATGTGTGCCGTTTTTAGTGTCATGGCAATCTTCCAATTGCGATGTAATGGAAACGCCAGCACTGGAATAGATGGTTGATGTTTGCTGATCGATCTGCGCAAACAGTTTGCCGCTCGCCAGAACGGATAGCACAGTAAAAGACAAAAACGCGATCAGGCGTAGGTCGGTCGGCCTCAAAGCTCAGTAGTAGGTTGGTTCATGCTCAAGACTCTCACAATGTTTTCGGGTTGCTGTTCGCAGACCTAAAAACGCGAAAAATTCAACATTTAATAACGATGAATTCTCATCAAGTTGAAAGTACAATGTAAGAAACCGAAAATTCAAACATGTTCACAAAATGACATATCTATCTCAAAAGGTTGACATGTCCATGGTAGTAGTGCATCATGTTTTTTGTTTGACGAATGGATATCGACCAAACGTAAACACCCATTTCAGCAGGATGCCCGTTCATGGTTCCATCCCAAGGGTGACCGATGTCGTTGGTAACATAGATCTTATCCCCCCATCGATTGAAGATCTCCATTGAGAACGTGTTCCAGTCTACTCCTTCCCCATAAGGTTGGAAAAAGTCATTTACGCCATCTCCGTTCGGGGTGAAACTGTTGGGAATGTAAAATGTGAAAACGGGTGTCACCTTGACAGAACCTCTCGTGGTAGATTGACAGCCATTGACCGTGGTCACTGTAAGCTGTACAATGAATGATCCCGTGTCGGTGTACGTATATACCGGGTTCTGAACAATGGAAGAATCGCCTGTTCCAAAATTCCAGTTCCAGGTGTCAATGTTGCCAGAAGACTGGTCGGTGAATGTGATGGTTCCGTCCACCACCGAGACCACGTTCGGGTCGAGGTTGAAGTCGGCAACTGGCAACGGATAAACCTCAACGTAATCGGTCAGGGTCGTGTCAACCGAACAGCCATCCGCAGTTACAATGCTTAGAGAAATGTCATACAACCCCGGATTGGAGAATGTATGAGATGGTGATGATGAGCTGGACGTATTGCTGCTCGATTGCGGGTCACCAAAGTTCCAGTTCCAAGAAGTAGGTGTTGGAACCGTATTGTCCGCCAACTGAACGGAATGAACATGACATCCGGCATCTCCACCCGAAATATCGATCTGCGGAAGCGAGAAAATGGAAATAGTGCTTGATGCCGAGGAAGAGGGTGTGGTGCAGCCATCGGTAACTACAAAATCGTACGTTGTGGTTGCATTGGGTTGAACTGCCATCGGAAGACTGACAGGATTCGTCAGGTCGGGTTGCAGATAATAGCTGTAATTGCCATCTCCGCCAGATGCTGAAAGGTTGATTGTTGCCGTGCTTCCCGGACAGATGGATGTATCTGGGCTGGAAGAAGGTGTAACCACATTCAGCGTAAGCGCAGAAAGAACACTTACGGAAACCTGCTTAGATGCGGTACATCCGTTGGCATCTGTAACGGTTACCTCGTAGGTCGTGTTGGCTGTGGGCGAAACAGTTGGGTTTTGCTGGGTGGTATTCAAACTTGCATCAGTGGGCGTAGCGGTCCAGGAGTAAGAAACATAAGGTGTGGTTCCTCCTACAGCGCTCGCGGTAAGGTCCACAGATTGACCTATACAAACTTGCGTGACCGAAGCATCAGCTGTGGCTTCCAATTCGGTCGGTTCAGCAATAGTTACAGAGGCGTTTGCTGTACATCCGGTTGCATCCGAAACCAATACCTGATAGGTTCCAGCGCAGAGATTGGTGGCGGTGGCAGAAAGTTGCGGTGGAACCGTTCCCCAAGCATAGATTACCGGAGCTACCGCCCCGGCACTTTCTTGCACCGTTGCCGTTCCATCACATCCTTGGAAACAATTGGCATCCGTTGAGCCTGTAATGCTTGCGGTGAAACCGGAAGTTGTAGTGATGTCGACATCGGCAGTTGCCGAACATCCAATATCATCCGTAATGGTCACGGTGTAAGTTCCGGGCAGAAGTCCGGTTGCGGTGGCCGTTGTTTGCGTTGGTGTCGAGTTCCACGAATACGCGTAATCATTGGCCACGCTGCCACCTGTTGCCGAAGCGGTTGCTTCTCCATCTGCCTGTCCGCAGTTCGACTCTTGGTTCATCACCGCGCTTGGCGAAATGGCCGGAGAAATCGACACGGAAGTCTGATCGGTTGCCGAACATCCATTGTCATCTGCGACAGTCACCGTATAAGTTGTGTTTGCCGTTGGAGAAACGGTTGGGTTCTGTTGCGATGCACTCAAGGATGCGTCCGCAGGTGTTGCAGACCAACTGTAAGTGTAAGGTCCGGTTCCGCCTGCGCCAATGGCCGAAAGATCAGAAGTTCCACCACCGCATATAGTTGCTTGAGATGCTGCGGCTGTCGCGGTCAATTCGGTCGGTTCGTTAATAGTGACCGATGCTGTGGTCACACATCCTGCTGCGTCTGTCAGCGTCACATCATAGTTTCCTGCACAGAGGTTGGTGGCTGTCGCGGTGGTTTGTGCTGGCGTTGTATTCCATGAATACGTTACGGGTGCCACCGCATTGGCATCTTCCGCCACAGTAGCCGTTCCGTCACACGCCTGATAGCAGGTGGCATCGGTGGAGGCAGAAATGGAAGCCGTAAATCCTGCCGATGTCGTTACCGTGATGTCAGCAGAACCCGTGCAACCAGCATCATCCAGCGCAACAACCGTATAGGTTCCCGGAGCAAGCCCCGTTGCGGTTGCGGTTGTTTGGGCGGGAGTTGTGTTCCAGCCATACGCGTAATCAACAGCTACGGTTCCGCCAGAGGCGATTGCTGTTGCCACGCCTGTAGCCTGTCCGCAAGCAGCCTGCTGATCCAAGGTCACGTTTACCGTCAGCGAAGCAGCAATGTCAATGGTAATCTGGTCCGTGGCCGTACATCCGTTTCCGTCTGTTGCTGTTACGGTGTAAACCGTACTTGCGGTCGGAGAGACCGTTGGGTTCTGTGCAGAGGCATTCAACGAAGGATCGGCAGGCGATGCCGACCAACTGTATGTCACGTTGGTTTGATTTCCTCCGGTGGTTGCTGCGCTCAGGTCGGTAGAACCTCCGGTGCAGACCGTTGGACTGGATGCCGAAACGGTGACTTCAAACGCTGTCGGTTCCGCGATGGTAACCGATGTGGTGGCCACGCAGCCAACGTTGTCGGTCACGGTTACATCAATTGTTCCTGCGCAAAGACCCGTGGCTGTTGCCGTTGATTGGGCTGGAGTTGTATTCCAAGCGTAGGTGAGCGGTGCGATGGCATTCGCATCTGCAACAACGGTAGCCGCTCCATCGCATCCCTGATAGCAGTTTGCATCTGTCTGAGCCGAAATGGAAGCTGCAAATCCTCCAGAAGTGATGACATCCACCGAAGCTGTTTCTGTGCAACCGGCATCATCGGTCACGGTCACGGTATAGGTTCCGGGAGGAAGTCCCGTGGCGGACGCGGTCGTTTGTGCTGGTGAAGAATCCCAAGAATAACCGTAGTCGTTGGCCACCGTTCCGCCAGAGGCAGCAACCGAAACAATACCGTCAGATTGACCACAGTTCGATTGTTGGTCCATGGTCGCATTGAGTGTGATTCCAGGACTCACGTTCACCGAAACCTGATCGGTGGCCGTACATCCACCATCGGTTACGGTTACTTCATAGACCGTGTTTGCCGTTGGTGTAACGGTCGGGTTTTGCGTGGAGCCATTCAATGTAGCATCGGCAGGTGTTGCCGTCCAACTGAAAGTTGGTTGGTTTCCACCGCTAACAGTTGCCGTTAGGTCGGATGATTGCCCTCCGCAGAGCAATGTGCTGGAAGCTGCTGCAGTAACCGTCAAAGCTGCTGGTTCTGCAATCGTTACAGAGGCCATTGCCATGCAACCCGTGTTATCGGTCACGGTCACATCGTAGCTTCCTGCGCAAAGGTTGGTGGCCGTGGCCGTGGTCTGCGCTGGCGTTGTGTTCCACGAATAAGCGAGTGGCGACACGGCATTTCCTGTAATGGTCACGGTGGCATCACCATCGCAAAGCGAATAGCACGAAACATCATTGTAGGTGTCAATCGATGCTGTGAATCCTGCCGAAGAAGTGACCACAGCACTTGCTGTTTCTGAACAGCCGACATCATCGGTCACGGTCACGTTATACGTTCCCGGAAGCAGACCTGTTGCCGCTGCGGTATTCTGTGCTGGCGATGAATCCCATGAATAGGAATAATCGTTGGCAACTGTTCCGCCCAAAGCGGTCACCGAAACCGCACCGTCCGCCTGCCCGCAGTTGGATTGCTGATCCATCACGGCATTCAGAACAATGGCGGGCGAAACATTCACGGTCACTTGTTCTGTTGCCGTACACCCGTTTCCATCTGTTGCAGTTACGGTATAGGTGGTTGTTGCCGTTGGCGAGACCGTTGGGTTCTGTTGCGATGCGGTCAATGAAGCATCTGCCGGACTGGCTGCCCACGAATAAGCGATCGGAGCGGCTCCGCCAGATGCGGAAGATGTCAGGTCGGAAGATTCACCTTCGCAAAGCTGCGTGAGTGAAGCTGCTGCCGTAATGGTCAGTTCAGCAGGTTCGCTGATGGTGACCGATGCGGTAGCGGAACAACCCGTGTTATCGGTCACGGTCACGTCATAGCTTCCTGCGCATAGGTTGGTGGCCGTGGCTGTTGTCTGTGCCGGAGTTGTGTTCCACGAATAAGCGAGAGGCGACACGGCATTTCCTGTAATGGTCACCGTGGCATCGCCATCGCAAAGCGAATAGCACGAAACATCATTGTAGGTGTCAACCGAAGCGGTGAATCCGGCCGAAGAAGTGACCACCGCACTTGCCGTTTCCGAACAGCCGACATCATCGGTCACGGTCACATTGTACGTTCCAGGAAGTAGACCCGTAGCCGCAGCCGTGTTCTGCGCGGGCGAAGAATCCCATGAATAGGAATAATCGTTGGCAACTGTTCCGCCCGAAGCGGTCACTGAAACCGCACCGTCCGCCTGCCCGCAGTTCGACTGCTGATCCATCACGGCATTGAGGGTAATTGCGGGACTTACATCTACGGTCACTTGTTCGGTTGCCGTACACCCGTTTCCATCTGTTGCAGTTACGGTATAGGTGGTTGTTGCCGTTGGCGAAACTGTTGGGTTCTGTTGCGATGCGGTCAACGAAGCATCTGCTGGACTGGCTGCCCACGAATAAGCGATCGGAGCGGCTCCGCCAGATGCGGAAGAGGTCAGGTCGGAAGATTCACCTTCGCAGAGCTGCGTGAGTGAAGCGGCTGCCGTAATGGTCAGTTCAGCAGGTTCGGTGATGGTGACCGATGCGGTTGCGGAACAACCCGTGTTGTCGGTCACGGTCACGTCATAGCTTCCTGCGCAAAGGTTGGTAGCCGTGGCCGTTGTCTGGGCAGGCGTTGTGTTCCACGAATAAGCGAGAGGCGACACGGAATTTCCTGTAATGGTCACCGTGGCATCGCCATCGCAAAGCGAATAGCACGAAACATCATTGTACGTGTCAACCGAAGCAGTAAATCCGGCAGATGAGGTGACCACAGCACTTGCTGTTTCTGAACAGCCGACATCATCGGTCACGGTCACATTGTACGTTCCCGGGAGCAGACCTGTTGCCGCAGCGGTATTCTGCGTGGGCGAAGAATCCCACGAATAAGAATAATCCGTTGCAACCGTTCCGCCCGAAGCGGTCACCGAAACCGCGCCATCGGCCTGCCCGCAGTTGGATTGCTGATCCATCACGGCATTCAGAACAATGGCGGGTGAAACATTCACGGTCACTTGTTCGGTTGCCGTACATCCACCAGCGTCTGTTGCAGTAACTGTGTAAGTGGTGGTTGCCGTTGGCGAGACCGTTGGGTTCTGTTGCGATGCGGTCAACGAAGCATCAGCAGGGCTTGCAGCCCAAGAGTACGTTATAGGTGCGGCTCCGCCAGAAGCGGAAGAGGTCAGGTCGGAAGATTCACCTTCGCAAAGCTGCGTAAGAGAAGCGGCTGCCGTAATGGTCAGTTCAGCAGGTTCGGTGATGGTGACCGATGCGGTTGCAGAACAACCCGTGTTGTCGGTCACGGTCACGTCATAGCTTCCAGCACACAGGTTGGTGGCCGTGGCCGTTGTCTGGGCTGGCGTTGTGTTCCACGAATAGGAGAGCGGAGCCACGGAATTTCCTGTAATGGTCACCGTGGCATCGCCATCGCAAAGCGAATAGCACGAGACATCATTGTACGTGTCAACCGAAGCAGTAAATCCGGCAGATGTGGTGACTGTCACACTTGTGGTGGCCGAACAGCCGACATCATCGGTTACCGTTACGTTGTAAGTCCCGGCAACAAGCCCTGTAACCGTATCAGTTGTTTCGGCTGGTGTGGTATCCCACAAATAGGTGTAAGTGCTGTCCACGAATCCGCCCGTCACATTCACCGTGATGATTCCATCCGGCTGTCCGCAGTTCGATTGCTGGATCAATTCAGGTGTCAGAATGATCTCAGTTCCTCTATCCACAGAGGTTTGTGCGGTGGTTGTGCAACCATTGGCATCCGTTACCGTGGCCGTGTATGTGGTGTAACCCGTTGGGGAAACCGTTGGGCTTTGCGAATTCGGGCTGGTAAGTGTCGGGTCGGATGGACTGGCGCTCCACGAATAGGAAGCATAAGGCGTGGCTCCACCAGAGGCCGTCACGTTCAGCGTAGCCGATTCTCCAAAACAGATGGGCGAGCCTGAATTACTTGCTGCTGCGGTAAAACTCGGTGGTGCTCCAACTGTTCCGGAAGCAATGGTCGAGCATCCCACGTTGTCGGTCACGGTCACATCGTAATTGCCAGCACAAAGGTTTGTTGCTGTTGCTCCTGTTTGTGCAGGAGTTGTGTTCCACGAATAGGTCAATGCGCCAATGCTTCCCGCGCCAGCGGTCACGGTTGCGGTGCCATCGCACGATTGTGCACACGAAACATCGGTGGTAGAACTGACGGAGGCTGTAAAACCGGTTGTTGGAGTAACCGTCACACTTGAAGAGGCCGTACAGCCAAGATCATCCGTTACAGTAACCGCGTAGTTTCCCGGCCCGAGACCGGAAGCTGTTGCTGCTGTCTGCGCTGGCGATGTGCTCCATGTATAGGAATAACCATTGGCAACCGTTCCGCCAGAGGCGCTGACTGATATGATCCCATCTGGTTGTCCGCAGTGAGATTGCTGGTCAACGGTCGTATTAAGAACGATTGGAGGCGAAACCGTTACAACCTCCGTGTCAGTTCCTCCACAGGCGCCAGGAAGCGTGTAGGTGATGGTCCAGTTCCCGGGTCCTGCCACGGCCGGACTGAAACTTCCAGTACTTGGGTTGGTGATTCCTGTTCCGCTCCATGTGCCTCCTGCTGTGGCAGCGGTCATCGTAATGTTCAGACCATCTGAACACATCGGTGGAACAGGAGTGATGGTCGGATTCCCCACAGGTTCGATGGTGATGGTTTCCGTGTCGATGTCGCCACACGAGCCGGTAATATTGTAGGTCACGGTCCAAGTTCCCGGACTCACGGCACCTGGGAAGAAAGTTCCTGCACTTGGATTGATGATTCCCGTTCCTGACCAAGAACCACCGGGAGAAGCGGCCGTCAGATTCATGATCGGGCTGTTCGTACAAAGTGTTGGAATTGGGTCGATCGTTGCATCTGCGCCCTGATTCACGGTTATCACACGCACATCCGAATCACCACAACCTCCGGGAATGTCATAGTGGATGATGTGGTTTCCAGGTCCGGCAACGCTTGGATCGAATGTTCCGGCCAGTCCATCGGTAATTCCAGGACCGCTCCACGTGCCACCGGCATTGGCCGCGGTCAGCGTTATGGGCGAACCAGTAGTACATTGAATAGGAACAGCGTTGATAGTTGCGTCATAACCGTTACTTACAGAGATCTGCGTGGATTGGCTCTGACCACAGGCTCCGGGTATCGTGTAGAGGATGGTCCATGTTCCAACTCCTGCGGTACCCGGATCGAAAGCACCCGTGTTCGCATTGGTTATTCCGGCTCCGACCCAGGTTCCGCCAGGATCGGCTGCTGACAGCACAACTGGCGCATCATTCAAGCAGAAGGGGCCGGCAGGGGTGATGCTTGCATCTGCTCCGGGCGTTACGGTCAGGGTCGCGTCATCCGTATCGCCACATGGGGCGGGAATGGTGTATGTCACGGTCCAAGTTCCAGGGCCGGCTACACTTGGATCCCAAAGACCTGTGGCAGCATCCACAATTCCCGGTCCGCTCCAAGTTCCTCCCGGAGACAAGGCCGTTAAGTTGAAGGGTGTCACGTTTTCGCAATAGGAACCCGCTGTGGTTATGGTGGCATCTGCTCCTGCCGTAACGGTGATGGATTCGCTGTCGGTTGCTCCACACGATCCATTTATCTGATATTGGATGTTCCAGGTCCCTACTCCCGCAATCGATGGTTGAAATGTGCCGGTAGTGCTGTTAATGATGCCATTTCCGCTCCAAGAGCCCCCAGGAGTGGCAGCAGATAGATTGACAGGAGCATCTGAAACACAGAAAGGACCTGCCGGAATGATGGATGCATCAGCCTGCGCATTGACCGTAATTGTTGTGGTGGACGAACTTCCGCATTGGCCGGGAAGCGAATACGTGATGGTCCATGTTCCGGGGCCGGCTGCCGAGGGCGAAAATGTCCCTGCCGAGGCGTTGGTGATGCCATTTCCACTCCAAGTTCCGCCCGAAACGGAAGCATAAAGGGTCTGGTTGCCCTGTGTTTCACAGAATGGACCTGCCGGGCTGATGCTGGGAACAGTGATGGGCGGGCCGCTTGGTACCACGGTCGATGAAGTGGCAACACAGCCGGTTGCGTCTGTAACCGTTACCGAGTAGGATCCGGTACACAACGAGGAGGCAGTTGTTCCGGTCTGGTTTCCTGTAGCCGCATTCCATTGGTAGGTATATGGTGCAACGCTTCCTGCTCCTGCCGAGGCAGTGGCACTACCATCGCACGCCCCCTGACAACTCGTTGCGGTCGGATTGATCGTTGGCGGTTCGCAACAGCTTTGCGTACAGTTGTAGTAACAGGTTATGTTGGGAATTCTTGGCGTGTAGCTCGTATTGAATGGGTAGTCCTTGCCCGTTCCTTCTCTGATCTGAATGTTTGCATCTGAGGCTGCAATGTTGCCTACGCCCGTACCGTTGGTGTAACTCACACTGGCACTTGTACTTGTGCTGGTAATATAAAAAGCATGTCTTTCACCGGGACACATGTGCACGCTGAAGTTGATGGGAACTGCTGTTGGGGAGTTTCTCGGGTTTCCGGGTACGTTTCCTGCCGTTCCTAAAAGGGTCCATGCGCCTCCATTGGTCTCAAACCCAACGTGCGTGCCCACCTTGTGGTAGATCTCGTAGTTGTGGGTGTTCCCGTAGGCATCAATGTCAAAATGGGTAATGTTTACGCTATTGATGGCGGTAATGTCGAACATGATCCCATCCTGACCGTTGTTTCCGGCATAGATGGTCGTCAGCGGTCCGCATTGCGAAAACGCTTCCTTACCACGTGCCATCAACATGGCGAGCAGCATCAAGATAAGATGGAAACGTTTCGGAGAAAACATATTATGGCTCAGACGCAGAAGTGAGGTTGAGGTGGTGTGGAAAAGTGCATAAAAATAAGGTGATCTGAGGACTCCTCATTGCATTGTCGCCAACACTCTAAGACATGGAATGGACTTCTGCAATTCACTACACTAACGCATTACCGTGACACGTCCACGGAAAGTATGCATCTCGCCTTTCAGATCGTAAATGGTGATGGACCATACATACACGTCATTAGGCACCTGCTTGTTCTTGAACCAGCCGTTCCAAGGGTTGTCAATGTCGTTGGTGTAAAAGATCTCTTCCCCCCATCTGTCGAAAATGGACATTTGATAAGTGTTCCAGTCTACGCCTTCACCATAGCCACGGAAGTAGTCGTTCTTGCCATCGCTATTTGGCGAAAAAGCATTGGGAACATAAAATGTGTAGTACGGTTCAATGATAACTCTTCGGGAAGTATTGTCTTCACAGCCATGATCGGTGACAACCAGAAGTGTGACCGTGTAGGTTCCTGTGTCTTCGTACGTGTAAACAGGATTTTGAGCCATGGAAGTATCGCCCGTACCGAAACTCCAGTTCCATGTGGCGATATTTCCGTTTGATTGATCCGTAAAAGTGACCTCTGCGTTCATCACATCCGTTGTCTCCGGGTTGAGGTCAAAGTCTGCCTGTGGCAACGGGTACACCTCCACGTAATCGGTCTTCGTTGAATCGTTCACGCAGCCATCTGTAGATTCAACAGAGAGCGAAATGCTGTAAAGCCCCGGGCCTGAGAACTTATGGATGGGGTCTTGAACTGCACTTGTGTTGGAGTTTGAGTTCGGGTCTCCAAAATTCCAATTCCATGCTACCGGGGTAGGCGTTGTCTGATCGGTGAAATTGGTCGTCAGTTCATCACAGCCGTTGGGCGGTTCAGCGGTGAAATCCACTTGAGGCAATTGAAAAACCGTGATGGTACTTGAAGCTGAAGCAGGCGGTGTGGTGCATCCGTCATTCACAACAAAATCGTATGTGGTGGTGGTTCCCGGTTCAACCTGCATTGGCAAACTCAAAGGTGTTGTCAGGTCGGGTTGCAGATAGTAGCTGTAATTCTCGTCACCGCCTGTTGCAGAAAGGTCGATCACAGCAAAATCGTACGGACAGATTCCCGTATCTGGGCTGAACAAAGGCCGTTCAATAGTTAGGGTAAGCGGATCGAGGACTTCCACTGTAACGTCCACAGGTGTAGAAGTACAGCCGTTGGCATCGGCTCCGCTAAATGTATATGTGGTGGAAATGATCGGAGAGACTGTTGGGTTCTGCTGCGACCCGACCAGTGTTGGGTCGGTTGGCGAAGCTGTCCAAGAGAATTGCCCATAAGGAGCCGTACCACCGATCAGCACAGATGTAAGATCGCTTGACTCACCGATGCAAATTGGGCTGGCGCTTGCATTGACCGTGGCGGTCAACTTTACAGGTTGGCCGATGGTGACCGAGGTTGTGGCCATGCAACCGAGTGCATCAGTTATGGTCACATCGTAATTTCCTGCACAAAGCGAAGTAGCGGTTGCAGAGGCTTGTACAGGAACTGTGTTCCAAGCATAAGTGAGCGGTGGTGTATTGCCTGCATTGGCCTGTACGGTAGCTTCGCCATCGCAGTTCGAAAAGCAAATTGCGTCTGTAAATGATGAGATACTGGCCGTGAATCCCGGTGTGGAGGTTACATCCACGTCTGTAGATGCTGTACAGCCGTTGTCATCAGTAACCGTGACCGTGTATGTTGCAGGCGTCAGCCCCGTGGCTGTTGCAGAGGTTTGAACTGGAGTTGAGTTCCATGAATAGCTATAATCTACAGCGACAGTTCCTCCTGTTGCAGATGCTGTTGCCTGCCCATCTGGGTTGCCACAATTGGATTGTGCGTCCATGACCGCACTTGGTATTATGGCCGTTGGCTCCCCAATTATAACCTGATCGGTGGCCAGGCAGCCGTTCGCGTCAGCAACACCCACATTGTAAGTTCCTGCACAAAGGTTGGTTGCCTGTGCTGTTTGCTGATTGGCGGGATCGTCCCAAACAAAAAGGTAAGGCGCTGTTCCTCCCTGTGTTGTGGCGGTAGCAGTTCCATCACACGATCCATTGCACAATACATCGGTTGAGTTTGAAATACTTACTGCGAGGTCTCCGGGATCGATACCGACAACAACCGAATTGGATGATTGGCATCCTCCTGCATCCGTAATAGTGACATTGTATGTGCCAGCCGCCAGTCCAACAGCCGTTTGTGTGGTCTGTGCGGCAGCATCATCCCATTGATATGCGAATGGAGCAGTTCCGTCTATTGGAGTAGCCGTTGCGGTTCCGTTATCGCTGGTGCAAATGGCATCTGTTGCTGTAACGTCAGGAGGAGAAAGCGAACCAAGGGTCAGATTCACGGTAACCGTTTCTGTGTGGGTGCAGCCCGTGGCGTCCGTTACGGTTACATCATAATTGCCAGCGGCCAAGCCTGTAGCTGTTTGCGTACTCTGTGGAGGATTGGTACTCCAAGAATAGGTGTAGGGCGTTACGCCTCCGCTCGGAGTGACGGTAGCTGTACCGTCATCGCCCGCGCAAGAAGCATCTGTGGATGATGTGGTTGCTGAAACTTGCACTACGTTGATGATGGCATTGGCACTTGCTGAGCAGGTGCCGTCACTTCCCGTAACCGTATAAGTTGTGGTTGTGGTTGGCGTGGCATCAACGGTTGTCCCCGTTGTTGCCGAAAGCCCTGTGGCCGGAGACCAAGTGTAGCTCATTCCCGAGTTGGGACTGCTGGCCGTAAGTGTTGTGGGAGTTGCGCTACAAACATCGGTGTTGGCAGGAGACACACTTACTGAAACGGTGCTGTTCTGGGTCACCGTTACTTGGTCGGTTACCGTAACCGTAGCTCCATCGCAGTTGGTATATACAACTTCTGCATCGTAGGTGGTTGTGGCACTCGGACACACGTTTACGGTCAGGCCATTTCCAACAACAGTATTTCCATCGTACCAGGTGACAACATAGTTCGGTGTGCCGCTGGGCGTAAACCTCCAACCTTCGTTGCTGGCCGTCCATGCACCGGTATTCCTTCCAGGAGGTGTAACTCCCGTGCTACCGGTGGCATCCTGAATGCCGATGGTGGCGTTGCCATTGTTCCAACTGCTACAGAGTTCCTTTTGCTGAATGTAAACTTCTATTACGTTGGTCGTTTCGTAAATAACGATCTGCTGGGTCGTTTTCTTGCAAGATGAGAAGAAACTACAGTCACAGTCATAATGAGGAACGTCATGAAAACTGACAACAAACATTCTGCAAGGAGCCGAACCTTGAATGAAGTATGAAATATCGCCTCCCATGCTTGGGTCGATATCGTGATAGGCGCCCATGATGGAATTGTTGTAGAGTCCACCTGGTGGTGGGCCTGGTGTGGGGCAACTTGCCGTGTAGGACCAGGCACAGAACTGAGTGGCCAGGGATACATCAAATGTTATCAACCCGTTGGCACCAATGACCACCTGATTGTACTGGTTTCCATAAAAACAGAAATTGAACGGAAGGTTGATTACGTCTCCCCAAATGTCATCTGTGTTTATGAACTGAGCGGTTCCTCCGGTAAAAGGTGCGGGAGGAGCGTAGGGAACAGACGATACGGTATAGGTTTCGGTAGTGCCAGTTTCAAGCACGGTTGCCGTAAGGTCAACACAATTGACATTACAATCGACAGATTGATTGGGGCCGCAGACAATGTTCGGGCAACCCGGTTGGGCAAAGGCATCCGACCATGCGGTCAGAAAGATCAGAAGGCTAAAGAAACTTATTCGATAAAACTTCAGATCATACACCTCCTGCTAATTTGAATGGTCAACTTATTTATGTCGATACAGCGTTACCGTTCCTTTTATCACCTTGGGTTCAAACGTGTTGAACTTCTTCATAGTGAACACATAGACGTACATTCCCTGCGGAACATCTTTTGTGCTGCTCTGCATGGTTCCGTCCCATCGTTTCTCCGGGTTGTCGGTCTGCCAGATCAGCGTTCCCCAACGGTCGTAAATTTTCACGTTGTAGCTCTCTACTTCAAAATTCTGTCCCACTGGACCCCACGTGTCATTTTTGCCATCATCATCCGGTGTAAAGCCGCTTGGCACATAAAACGTGAAGAACGGTTCAACTTCAATGTAATTGAATGTAGTGTCGGCACAGCCGTACTGAGGTTCGTTATAGGCAATAAGCATCACCAGATAAACTCCTGATGTGTCATACGAATGTTCAGGGTCTTCTTCGTAAGAAATATTGCCATCGCCAAAATGCCATTCATAGGTGAGCGCAGCTGTACTTTGGTTGTCAAACAAGACGTTCGGGTCAACGAATTCCTCTGGTTTTGAACGGCTTAGGAAATCGGCCAACGGTGGCGGAATCAGCGGTACTTCTATGCTGCCGTCAATTTCGCAGTTGTTCGAGTCTGTAACGGTGACTGCGTATTCGCCTTGAGAGAGATTGGAAATCATGCTCCATGCTGTGTTCACAAGATCGATGGAATAGTTTGCAGAGTCACCGCCCAAGTTGCTCCAGTCATAAGCATAAGGCGGTGTGCCTCCTTGCAAGGCAGCGCGCACAGCACCATTCGTGTAAAGGCAGGTGTCAGCACCAGAGGTAAGATCCAAGATCAGCGGAAGAGGCTCAAGAATGCTCAATGTGGTGTCGTCAACACAATTGTGAGAATCGGTGACCGTAAGCGTGTAAGCTCCCGGAGCAAGGAAACCGATAGAGTCTTTAACCTGCTGAAGCGGATCATTCCATTGGAATGTGTACGGAGGAACGCTTCCGCTTGGGTATGCCCAGGCGGTTCCGTTGTCGTCACCGTTGCAGAGAATGTCCAAATGATCTGCATTTGCAACCAATTCCGTGGGTTCATCAATAGCGAAATTGAGTTCGGTAGTACAACCGACACCATCGGTTACGGTGGCGGTATAGTCGCCAGCGATCAGCCCAAAAAGGGTGTCGATTCCGTTTACGTTATTGACTGTTTGAAGCACATTCTGATTGGCATCCAATAGACCCAACGTTACCGGGAATGTACTCCCAACCGGGTCGATGCGTACAAACCCATCATCATAGCTATAGCAGCTTGCGTCAGTAGGTTGGGCCGAAATGTTCACGTTTCCGAGCGTAACCAGAATGGAATCTGAAACGGTGATGGCAGAGCAAGCGGATTTGTAAGTACAGTAATACCAGGTCGGTTGTGTCGGTGTTACTGTGATGCTGTTCTGGTTTCCCAAAACTGTTCCTGACTCATCTGTCCATTCGATCACTTCCTGCCCCACAGGAATCGGGTTGAAAGGAATGGTCTGGTCGATGGTGTAACTTCCAAATCCATCCGGAACAAATCTGACCGCATCATTGGTCACAGACCATTGTGTCGGGAAATTTCTTCCGGGCACAATAACTGCTTGGGTTCCGGTTGCATTCTCCAGACCGTGAATGGCAGCACCACCGTTCCAAGTGGTGCAAAGCGGTTTGTTGGTGATGTAGGTGTCTATATAATTTGTTCCCTGATGGAGCACCACTTGCATGGTGAAGTTCAAACTGGTGCAACTGAACATGGCAATATCCACATAGTCTATGACAAAGGTTCCATCTCCACAATCGGCAGCATTGGTTCCACCAGAACCTGCACCTGGATTAATGTCCTGCCAAGGGAACATGATGGCATTGTCGGGTACACCCGGAGTTGGGCTTGCACTACCAATGCTCCAAGGAGAATATGCATTTGCCTGCGTAAGATCGAACGTGATATAGCCATTGGACGATGCCACGCATTGTGTGTAAGTGTTCCCGAAGAATTGGAAGGGAAACCCAATGTTCAGTACCTGAGAGTGAATATCATCCGAAGGAACGTTTATGGACGTGAATGTTGGATTCGTGTTCACTCCTGTGGTTACCGCGGTAAGTGTTATCGGTTGACCGTTACAAACAGACGTATCCGGTGGTCCAACATCAACTGTTTGCGCCACCATTGTTTGGGCAGACAAAAGGCCGAGAACCCATGCCAAGATGGGAATCAGTCGTTTTATCGGGTTTAAAATGTGTGAGGTCATGGATTTTGGTTCTTGTGCGACTTCCAAAGATACAAAGTTGAACTTAGCGTGACAGGTGAATTGTACCATTGAAGTCTTTTTTACTAACTACATTTTCTTTTAGCAGTACGGTCCAGAAATAAACGCCTACATCTGCTTTCTGGCTGCCATTGTTCAGCGTTCCGTCCCATGGTTCGTTGGCGTTGCTTGTCTGATAAACGATGTGGCCTGTTTGGTTGCGAATGATCAGATTGAAAGCAATTCCCATTTCTGATAAAGCAACTGGAATAAAAGTCTCATTGTTGCCATCGCCATTGGGAGTGAATGCCTGTGGCGCCAGCAGGTCAAAATCCTCGTAGGTCGTGTACGATTCGTCAATCTTAGTAGAGCAACCGTACTGATTGGTAACGGTGAGCTCAACCTTGTGTTTTCCACCTTCTCTGAACAGATGGTCCGTTGCGTTTCCGACACTTTTCGAACCATCAGAGAAGCTCCAAACGGCAGTTTCGCCCGGTTGTGTTCCCGTGCCGAAAGAGTAGAGCGGAATGACCACGTAACCGTCCAGTTTTCGAGAAGCCGAGAACATTGGCGTTGGAGCGGGATTGACGGTAACCGTTACCGAATGATCTGCACTTTTGGAACCCTTAGAGCCGCTTAAGGTGACGGTGTAGTTTCCTGAAAGAACGTAGTTATGAACCGGGTTCAGTTCCGTGCTTGTTTCGCCATCACCGAAATCCCACACCATTTCAGCGTTCTTATCAGATGAACTGTTGATGAATGTGACATCCGATCCAGCACACACAACCACCGCGCTTGGTTTGAAATCCACCACAAAATTCTGCTGTTCGGTTTTGCTCGGAACAACTTTGATGGGTGATTCATCTTTCGTTGGTTCGGCAACAGGAGCTGGTTTTTCGTCTTTCTGTGCAGAAGTGTTCTGCACATCGACAGGTTTCTGGTCTTTCAGAACCGACTTATCCGAAGCCACAGCTTTCTCAGCAGCTTCTTTCGAAGGATGGGTTTCAGTTACGGCTTCAGTTCTGCGCTCTTCGTGTGTTCCAGACACACCAATGGCATCATCGCTCTCGATCACCTCATTCTGTTCGGGTGTTTCAACAACAACGGTTTCTGTAGTTGTTTCAGCCACATCTGTTTTCTCAGGTCGGTTCACATACCAAATAGTAGTGGCAATGGTGGCCACGGCTGCAAAAAGGGCTGCCAGCTTCCAGTTGAACTGGTTGCCACCGGGCGCGGCACCGCCACTTTGCGGAAGCTGCTTCTCCAGTTCCGCCCAAGCGTTGGCATCGTATGGCATCTCGAATTCCTCGAGTGCCTGCTTTATTTTATCGTCAAATGGGTTACTCATGTGTCTTTAAAGTCGGTCGGCAAATTGTTTTTTCAGGATCTTCTTCATGTTCATCCGCGCTTTGGCGAGGTTCGATTTGGAAGTTCCCACACTTATACCCAATTCATCGGCAATTTCCTGATGCGAGTAATTCTCCATTACATAGAGGTTGAAGACCATCTGATATGCTGGGGAAAGTTGCTGCATCGCTTCTATGACGTGTTTTGGTTGAATGGTTTCCTCTTCGGGGTCTAAAAATTCGTGTTCGTCCTTGTCATCGGCCAAATTCAGTACCTGATAATCATCATCCGGTACAAAATCCTGGTGCTTTTTCCTTCTGAATGAGTCGATCGCGTTGTTCGTGAAAATACGCCTCACCCAGCCTTCAAAAGAACCATCGTTCTTATACTTTTCGAGGTTTCCGAAGAGCTTGATGAATCCTTCCTGCACCAATTCTTTTCCTTGGTCAAGATCTCGGGTGTACCTCATGCATACTCCCAACATTTTCCCATAGAACATCTCGTAGATCTTCTGCTGGCATTTGCGGTCGTTTTTCAGACAACCGGCTATCAGATCTTGGAGCTCTTGGTCAGTTGGTTGCACGCAAACAGATAACGAGGGTGAATTTTACGGGTTGCCTATTGCAACACGAATTTGAACGCAAGGTAAACAGACTGCGAAATCAAAGTTAAGCCATGGCTGAAAAATGCGCGATTGTTAAAAGGATCAAAACTGACCTTTGTCTGCTTTTGGCCGTACCGCTTCTTTTCTACATTTGCGCCCTGTCCTGAGTGAGTCAAAGGGCGTTTCAGAAACGAAAATCCAAATAAAATCATACCATGAAAGTTACAGTAGTAGGAGCAGGAGCGGTAGGTGCAAGTTGCGCTGAGTACATCGCTATCAAAGATTTTGCTTCAGAGGTTGTTCTCGTAGACATTAAAGAAGATTATGCCGAGGGTAAGGCCATGGATCTGATGCAAACGGCAAGTCTGAACGGTTTCGATACCAAAATTGTTGGGAGCACCAACGATTACTCGAAGACAGCAGGCAGCGATGTGGCCGTTATTACCAGCGGAATTCCACGTAAACCAGGAATGACGCGCGAGGAGTTGATCGGCATCAACGCAGGAATTGTAAAAAGTGTTGCCACAAGCCTTATCAAATATTCTCCGAACGTGATCATCATTGTGGTGAGCAATCCAATGGACACCATGACCTACTTGGTACACAAGGCAACAGGTCTTCCAAAGAACAGGATCATTGGTATGGGCGGTGCATTGGACAGCGCACGTTTCAAGTACCGCTTGAGTGAGGCGTTGGGTTGTCCGGCCTCTGATGTTGACGGGATGGTGATCGGTGGACACAGCGATACAGGCATGCTTCCTTTGACACGTTTGGCTGTGAGAAACGGAGTTCCAGTTTCGGCTTTCCTCTCTGCCGAAAGACTTTCCGAGGTTGCTGAAGCTACCAAAGTTGGCGGGGCAACGCTTACAAGAATGTTGGGAACAAGCGCATGGTACGCTCCAGGTGCAGCTGTTTCTGCTTTGGTGCAGGCCATAGGATGCGACCAGAAGAAGATGTTCCCTTGTTCTGTGATGCTTGAGGGCGAGTACGGATTGAGCGACATCTGCATTGGTGCGCCAGCCATTTTGGGCAAGAACGGCATTGAAAAGATCGTTGAGATCGATCTTGATGAAGCTGAAAAAGCGAAACTTGCAGAAAGTGCTGAGGGCGTTCGTAAGACCAACGGACTGTTGGAAGCGGCTACGGCCTGATTCAGCTTGAATTGATCTGATGGAAGCCCCGTTCGCCTCAGGCGGATGGGGCTTCTTGTTTTAGGTGAATTCCGTACTTAAATTTGAAGTGCGGTGATGACCGTCTCTTCTATGGCTTCATTTTCTGTTCCTATCCGATTCGTTGAGATTGAAAACTCGGGCGTTCACGTGGCTGTGAGCGGGTTCGTGAACGGGAATTTGGCAAACATTCTCGTTGATACGGGAGCGTCTCAGACCGTTTTCGATAAGAACCGAATTCATCTGTTTACGGATGAAACGGAATTTGAAAAGGCGGAGAAACTTTCCAAAGGTCTTGGAACAGACAGCATGGAAGGCTTCAAGTTCACTGTGAAACAGTTTATTCTCGGAGATCTTGTAGCGGATCAATTCGCCATCGTTTCATTGGATCTATCACATATCAATGCATCTTACGCAGAACTCGGTCTGGTGCCAATTGACATGGTGCTTGGCGGTGACTTCCTAAGGAAATACGAGGTCGTTATCGATTACGGAAAGTCAGAACTTATTTTGACCTACTGATCGAGAAAACGGTCTTTCCATTCAGGTTTCGGCAGCCAGCAAACGTCTTTTTTTCCGAACCAGCGGTATCGATATTTCGCAATGAGGTCGTAAATCGCATTTCTAATAAAACGGGGGACGATAAGAAAAACGGAACCGATCTTCCAGATTCCATCCATGTGTTTGGATAGCCTCAAAGCCGCATCACTCTTTACATGGGTTCTGCCGTTTTCAAGCAAAACCAGACTATCGAGATAGTTGCTTGGCAGATCGGAGTTGCGTAACGCTTCTTTGGCAAATTCCGATTGCAAGGAAGCAAAGCGGATGTTGGCCTTGCTGTTTCGCTTTAGCATGAATTGAACCGACCCGCTGCAAAGGTTGCAGACACCGTCAAACAGCAGGATCGGGCCGTTTTGGTCCATTAGCGCTGGATGATGAACCGCTTGGTCGAAACTTTCTTCTCAGACCGAACATCCAAAATGTACATGCCTTCTTCCAGCATGGAAAGATTAATGGTCTCGCGGATCAGGTTTTGGCTGTTCCCGTTCCAAACTTCCTTACCCAAAATGTTGAACACGCGCATTCGGATGGTTCCGCTCATGGCCGCATGCGGCTCGATGGTGAATGTTCCGTTGTTCGGGTTCGGGTAGAGATTCATGTCGAATCGTTCCACACGGTCGATCTCGTCAATGCCGCTAATGGTAACACCCACCGTGTCACCTTTATAATAGGCGAGGCCTCCAGCCAAATTTCCGATGACCAATTCTGGCAGGTCATCTCCGTTCAGATCGCCCAAGCATGGGGTCGAACGCTCGCCTTCGTAGACAGGAAATTCAGCCACCGTATTGAATGAAGGCTGAACGGTGAATGTGAAATTAGGTCGCTGTTGGTTGGAGCCTTGATACGCAATGCCACAGCCTGAGAAACCGCTCATACTTGAGTAGGCCGTGCAGTTATATGGAAGGGTGGAATATTGCACGTTCAGATTATCGGGAGTGCCGTTGTTTGTCTGAAACCAGCAGAACTCAACCACCAAGTTTGATTCACCATCCCAACTGATCGGGGTTTGATTGGTGTATTCAACCGTTCCTTGCTGAACCGTTCCCGAAGAGACGAAATAGGTTGTGGTGAACCCGTCAATGAAGCCGTTCAGTTCATCCAATTGGGTCATGCCCATTTTAATGTAGAACTGCGCGTGGGGTTGACTTGGGCCGTTTTCGGTAACCAGCGAAAGCTTTTTGATCACACCCTGCGCCAATCCTTGAGCTGTCAGTTCATCTGCACGGATCAAATATTGATTTCTACCGCTGGAAGACGAGAATCCAAAAGGCGTGGCCTGATCTCCCGTGGTAAAATCGGTTCCTTCACCAACGGTTCCGACCAGTTCTTCTGGACCCGAAATGACCTCGGTTATGCCATCGTAAAGATCGATCACACCACTTTCAGAACCGACCAGCATTTGAAGATTGCCGTCTCTTCTGAATAGAAACGGTGTGCTGTAACCGAACGAAAGTCCGTTGCGCTTCATATCAACACCGCCCCAATTATTGTCAACAAGCGTGAACGATGGAGAAGTAGCAGTCCCATCGTTATGGTAATAATTCAGGTTTCCGTTGCGCTCACCGATCACAAGGTCAAGCAATTGGTCGCCATCCACATCAAATAAGAAAGGTGTGGCGAACTGCCCGACAATATCAATGTTCTGAAAACCTGGATTGGTAAGGGAGAAGCTGCATGGATTTCCCTGTCCAGCTGAGTTCGTGAAGAGGTGAACAAGTCCGTCCGAATCGCCTACAAGCATGTCGTCATCGCCATCGCCATCAATGTCTCCGAAGGTCGGTGCCACGTTTCCGAGAGAAAGACTGGAAATGTTGTTCAGGTCGCGGGTTTGAAGTGTGAAGGCAGGGTCTGCGGCCGTTCCCGTATTACGGTAATAGGCGATCTGCGTAGAGTAGTTTCCTGTGCTGACGAAATAGCCACGGTTTCCGATCAGTAGGTCTTTCAGTCCGTCCTTGTCATAATCGAAGAAAACTGGATACGCCCCTGTTCCCAGTTCAATCATCTGATCTTGAAGGAAATTGTTCTTCACAAAAGAGAGGTCGTAGCCGCTGGAGGCGCTGTTCTGATAGAGGTAGCATCCTTGGTAGTCGTGGCCATTGTTCTCTTGGTTGGGAGTGGCCAGAAAATCCGTCTTTCCGTCATTGTTCACATCGGCAATAAAACCTGCTGGGAAGGTGTAAAGGTCCACCGCATCCGTATTGGTGAAATTGGCAGGCCATGTCAGATCCTGAGAACCGATGTGCGCGGTGGTTGCATCACCATCATTGATCAGAATGTTCATGGTATTGAAGCTCAGATTGCTGATCAACAGGTCATTGTCGCCATCGCCTTCCACATCCAAACCCATCAAGGTAAAACCAGAATGAACGCCACTTGCTGCCGCAGCATCGACCATTTCCTGAGAAGGTCCCGTAACGCCTTTGCAACTCACATTCAGGTTTACGGCTACTGTTGATGGATCTTCTTCAAAATCGCCCCAGCAGCCCGTTGTAAGCTGCATGACCAAGCTGTCGGGGATTCCATACAATTCCATGGATTGATTCTGATGGTATTCGGCCGAAGTACCAAAAAGACTGAACGTGATGATGTCCATGTCGCTGTCGCCATCCACATCCATGATGGCGGGAAGATCCGTGGGACTTACATAAATATTAATGAGGCCATTCCCGTAATCGGAAAGCAGCTTGGTGGTCATCAGGGTGAAAATGAGCGTGTCTGCATTGCCATCATTTCTGTAAACGGCCATTCCACCATTTGAATACGTGAAAATGTCGGTTTTCCCATCAGCGTTGAAATCCCGAAGGAAAACCCAATCGTGCATTCTGTCTCTGCCTGGCGTGTGCTGATCGACAAACATGTGGCGGTATTTGGGGGCAAGTTCCAACTGGCCCGACTCATTCATTCTCAATGCAATGATTTTATCTCCAGAACGGTCGAAAAGGAAAAGGTCGTTCCTTCCGTCCATATCAAAATCGATGTTGCTGAACTGCGCATGATTGATCCCTCCGCCCCACGGCAATGAAATGACACCATTCTCTTCGGTCACCTGAACCGAATCGTAACGCTGGAAATAGAGTTGAGCAAATGTGTGAAGCGAGGTGAATGTGAGCAGGGTGAACAGGAAGAGTGATCTCATCGAAGAATTATTGGATGTCTTTCAGACAAATGTAAGGGCAAAAAGTTGCCTGCTTTGTCAATCAATTTCATTAGCCGAAAGCCATTTTTTGCTTCAAAAAACCGTATTGCTATTCAATGGGGCTTCTTCTATATTTGCACGCTCTAAAAACGGAGCTATAACCATATACATTATATAATGCAGAACAAAGGCGCTATTAAGGTTTTCGCCATCTTGCTCGGACTGGTTTGTATCTACCAGCTTTCATTTACGGTTGCCACGCGTGTTGCCGAATCCAATTACGATGAGATGTATGCCACCGATCCAAAGGAGGCCGACAAGTACTTGGAGGATTTCCGCTACAACATTTTGGTGAAGGAATACACCTACATGGAATGTAAGGAGCGTGAGTTGAACTTGGGTCTCGACCTGAAAGGTGGTATGAACGTAACCTTGGAGATCTCGCTTCAGGACATGATCCGTTCGCTGTCAAACAACAGCACCGATTCAACGTTCAATAAGGCCATCAAGCAGGCAACGGAACTTCTCCCGACCAGCAACTTGGATTTCGTAACGCTTTTCGGCCAGGAGTTCGAGAAGATCGATCCGAATGCCCGTTTGGCTTCCCCTGCCATTTTCGGTTACACCTTAAAAGACAGAATTACAGGCGATGCGACCAACGAGGAAGTGTTGCAGGTGATCCGTGCTGAGAAAGAAGCGGCCATTGAGCAGGCTTTCGAAGTGCTTCGTACGCGTATCGATAAGTTCGGGGTTACGCAGCCGAACATCCAACGATTGGAAGGCAGCGACCGCATTCTGGTTGAACTTCCAGGTGTGAAGGAGCCTGAGCGTGTGAGAAAACTGTTGCAAGGAACGGCCAAATTGGAGTTCTGGGAAACGTATGACAACTCAGAAGTGATCAACTACCTCGCAGAAGCCAATCAGGTGCTTCGCGATATTCAGGCAGGTGAATCGAAGGTAGATACCCTTGAAAAAGCAGGCGAGGAAGAACCAGCTGTTGAACCAACTGCAACTGAAGAAACTGAAAAGGATTCGTCCTCCAATGCGCTTACGGAACTCTTCGGAGATCAGGATTCTACAGGCGCTAACCTTCAAAGTGACAAATTGGAGGATGTAGAGAAGAATAGTCCATTGTTTGCTGTTCTGTCACCAGCGGTTTCACAGAACGGACCAATGGCAGGACCTGTTGTCGGTTATGCTGCCATTAAGGACACGGCCAAGGTAAATGAGTACTTGGCCATGGACCGTATCCGCGCCATTTTTCCTCGCGACCTCAAATTCCTTTGGACGGTGAAGCCTGTTGATCCACAAGATCCAAAGCAGGTTCATCAGTTGGTTGCCATCAAGGTGACAAGCCGGGATGGCGAGCCTCCATTGGATGGTGCAGGCATTGCTGATGCACGAGGCGATTTCGGTCAGTTCGGTGCTTCGCCAGAGGTTTCTATGACCATGACACCTGACGGTGCGAACATTTGGAAAAAACTCACAGGAGCCAACATCGGTCGTTCCATTGCCATTGTGCTGGATGATTACGTGTATTCATTCCCAACGGTGCAAGGAGAAATTGGAGGCGGTCGCTCTTCCATTACTGGAAATTTCACCATTAAAGAAGCGGAAGACCTTGCAACGGTACTGAAAGCAGGTAAACTTCCTGCGCCAGCCCGTATTGTGGAAGAAGCGGTTGTTGGTCCAACGTTGGGTCAGGAATCTATCACCAGTGGTATGATCTCGTTTGTGGGCGCGATTCTCTTGGTGTTGATCTTCATGATCATTTACTACGGAACAGCTGGTTGGGCAGCGGATCTTGCGTTGATCGCCAACGTTTTCTTCGTATTCGGTGTGCTTGCATCACTTGGTGCGGTACTTACACTTCCTGGTATTGCTGGTATCGTTCTTACCATCGGTATCTCTATCGACTCTAACGTGCTGATCTTTGAACGTGTGCGTGAGGAGTTGCATCGTGGAACAGGTATGCGTTTGGCCATCAAACAAGGGTATGATGCAGCGTATTCTGCCATCATCGATGCCAACGTCACATCCTTGCTTACAGGTATCATTCTGTACGTGTTCGGTAGCGGCCCGATCCAAGGTTTCGCAACTACGTTGATCATCGGTATCTTTTGTTCGCTGTTCGCTTCTATCTTCATTACACGTCTGATTTTCGAAGGCCGATTGGAAGCCAAGAAGGCCATTTCAGTGGCTACAAGTTTCTCTAAGAACGCATTCAGCAATCTGAACTTCGATTTTGCTGGAAAGAGAAAGATCGCCTACCTGTTCTCAGGGGCTGTGATCATTGCTGGTATTGCTTCGATGACGATACGCGGTTTCAACTATGGAGTCGATTTCTTGGGAGGTCGTTCCTACTTGGTTGAATTCCAAGATGCGGTGAACACGGAGGATCTGACAAAGTCGTTGGAAGGTGCTTTCGGAGGGATGGCTCCAACCGTCAAAACATTCGGGGCTGATAACCGCGTGAAAGTGATCACTGCCTACCGAATTGATGATAGCGGTGAAAATGTGGATGATGAGGTGGAAAATGCCTTGAAAACAGGCCTTGCTACCATGTCAAACCCTGGTGAGATCTTGAGTTCTCAGAAGGTCGGACCGACCATTGCAACGGATATCAAACGCTCGGCTTTGCTGTCCATCATTTTCGCATTGCTGGTCATCTTCCTTTACATTTTGATCCGATTCAAGAAGTGGCAGTACAGTTTGGGTGCGGTCATCGCCTTGGCGCATGACGTTCTCTTCGTACTCTCTCTGTTCTCTCTGTTCTACGGAATTGCGTGGTTCAGCATGGAGATCGATCAGGCGTTCATCGCGGCCATTCTAACCGTTGTGGGTTACTCCATTAACGATACCGTGGTTGTATTCGACCGTATCCGTGAGTTTCAGGGTGAGCATCAGGCACGTAAAGTTCCGCTTGCCGTGACGGTGAACAATGCCTTGAACACCACGTTGAGCCGAACCACCATTACCGCGCTTACAACATTCATCGTACTGTTGGTGTTGTTCTTGGCGGGTGGCGAAACCATTAAAGGATTCTCCTTCGCACTTCTCGCAGGTGTGGTCGTGGGAACCTATTCATCCATCTTCATTGCAACGCCAGTATTGCTGGAGTTCATAAAAGATGAACCCGTGGGTGACAAGAAAAAGAAATAATGGAAAGGCCTCCCGATCAGGAGGCCTTTTTAATTTTACAGCATGAATGCGACATTATTGTTTTTGAATTTGGGCGGAGGCGAGATCATCGTTGTCCTGCTGGTGGTGTTGCTGTTCTTCGGTTCGAACAAAATTCCAGAGTTGGCGCGCGGACTTGGCCGTGGCATCCGAGAATTCAAGGATGCTACAAGCGGGGTGCAACGCGAGATCGAGGAGAGTATGCGCGAAGTTCCGAAGAAACCCACTCCGAAGATCACTCCAAATCCTGAGGCAAAGCCACGGGAAGAGTGATCCTGTAACTGAAACTGATTGAAAAGGCCCTGCAAAGGGCCTTTTTTGTGTCTGGAAGTTTCGTGTTTGTATTATTTCGACCAACAACCCCCGTAAAAATGGGGGTATGTTGAGAAAAAGTTGAAAAGTTCCGCCATAAGGTCTATTTGAACTTATACCTTTGCGCCACAAATCGTTTAAATCCAATCATTTAACCTAACATGAAGGTAAAACTCGAATACATCTGGCTCGATGGTTATGAGCCAACTCAGAACATGAGGTCTAAGACCAAAGTTGAAGAGCACGAAGATTTCAAAGGAACACTCGAAGAGATCGGAAACTGGTCCTTCGATGGTTCTTCGACCAAGCAGGCTACTGGAGATTCGTCAGACTGCATGCTGAAGCCTGTTGCGATCTATCCGGATCCAGCAAGAGACAACGGTTGGTTGGTGATGAGCGAGGTGATGAATGCCGATGGTACGCCACATCCTTCCAATGCACGCGCTACCATCGAAGATGAAGGCGATGATTTCTGGTTCGGTTTCGAACAGGAATACTTCATCATGGATGCCGAAACAGAATTACCACTGGGTTTCCCACGTGGAGGTTTCCCTGGTCCACAGGGTCAATACTACTGTTCCGTTGGTGGTCGTTACACAAAGGGAAGAGATCTGGTAGAAGAGCATGCCGATCTTTGTATTGCTGCGGGATTGAATTTCGAGGGAATCAATCAAGAGGTGGCTTCTGGACAATGGGAATTCCAATTGTTTGCCAAAGGAGCAAAGAAGGCGGGTGATGAGATATGGGTCGCACGTTATCTGCTTGACCGTTTGACCGAGAGCTATGGTTATTATATCGAATACCATCCAAAGCCTATCAAAGGAGATTGGAACGGTTCAGGTATGCATGCGAACTTCTCCAATACACTGCTTAGAACATGTGGTTCGAAGGAGATCTACATGGCAGTTTGCGAGGCGTTCCGTCCAGTTCGTCAAGAACACATTGACGTTTACGGAGCGCACAACGAACAGCGTTTGACAGGCCAGCACGAAACGGCTTCTATCAACGAGTTCTCTTACGGGATCTCTGACCGAGGAGCTTCCATCCGTATTCCGTTGATGACCGTGAACAAAGGTTGGAAAGGATATTTGGAGGACAGACGTCCTGCATCTAATGCAAACCCATACAAGGTTGCAGCACGAATCATCAAAACGGTTAAGAGTGTTGAAAAAGAACTTTCACCAGCTTAATTGAATAATTGTTTAATGTGAAAGGCCCGCTCGTTCGGGCCTTTTTTAGCTTCAAACTATGGCAAAACAGCGATTTCAGGCATTGCAGGAAGTGGACAGAAGAAAGCCGCTTGCGGTAGAGCTTCCAAGCGAAAAAGTTTCCAACTACTTTGCATCCAAGGTTTTTACGTGGAAGCAGATGCGCGAGTATCTTTCGGCAGAGGTTTACGCAACGCTTCGCAACTGCGTAGACAAAGGTGGTCAGATTGATCGAACCACGGCCGATCAGGTAGCCTCGTCCATGAAGAGTTGGGCGCTTCAATTGGGTGCCACGCATTACACGCATTGGTTCCAGCCGCTCACAGGTTCAACAGCCGAAAAGCACGATGCATTCTTTGAGCCGCTGGCGGATGGCTTTTCGATGGAATCGTTCGGAGGAGATAAATTGGTTCAGCAAGAGCCCGATGCTTCCAGTTTTCCGAGTGGCGGCATCAGAAATACGTTTGAAGCGCGCGGTTACACCGCTTGGGATCCTTCGTCACCCGCGTTTGTCATTGGAAGAACGCTTTGCATTCCAACGGTTTTTGTGGCCTACACGGGCGAGTCGCTCGACCATAAAGCACCGCTGTTGCGTTCGGTGCATTTTCTGGACCGTGCCGCCACAACCGTGGTTCAGGAATATTTCGACAGAAACGTTTCCCGTGTCATCTGCACGCTTGGCTGCGAGCAGGAATATTTCTTGGTGGATCGGGCGCTATTCAACGCGCGTCCCGATCTTGCGCTTACAGGAAGAACCCTTTTCGGACATTCCTCAGCCAAGGACCAACAGTTGGAAGACCATTATTTCGGCTCTATCAATGATCGGGTCACCGCTTACATGCGCGATTTCGAAACGGAAGCGCTGAAACTCGGCATTCCTGTAAAAACGCGCCACAACGAGGTCGGTCCGGGACAGTTTGAATGTGCGCCAGTTTATGAAGAGGTCAGCTTGGCGGTGGATCACAATCAACTGCTCATGGACATTATGGAGAAAGTGGCCTTCCGCCACGATTTCCGAGTGCTTTTCCACGAAAAACCCTTTGCAGGAATCAACGGTTCGGGCAAGCACAACAATTGGGCGTTGGCAACCGATACGGGGAAAAATCTGCTCAGCCCAGGAAAAACGCCCAAGAAGAACATTCAGTTTCTGACGTTTTTTATCACAACCATTAGAGCGGTCTGTGAACACGCGGATCTGCTTCGCGCCAGCATTGCAAGTGCCAGCAACGACCACCGTTTGGGAGCCAATGAAGCACCTCCGGCCATTGTTTCGGTATTTATCGGTTCATTTCTTACTCAGGTTTTAGATGATATTGAAGAATGGGTGAAGAAAGGCAAACAGCTTTCGCCTGATGAGAAAACGGAGTTGAAATTGAACGTGATCAAGATTCCAGAGATCCTTCTCGACAACACCGACCGTAACCGAACATCACCATTCGCTTTCACAGGCAACAAGTTCGAATTCCGTGCAGTGGGTTCATCAGCCAACTGCTCAACTGCCATGATGGTTCTGAATACGATTGTTGCCGATCAGCTGGTCAAATTCCATGAGGAGGTTCAAGGACTTGTAGTCAAAGGCATGAAGAAGGATGACGCCATCTTTCAAGTGCTGCGTAAGTACATTGCCGAATCGAAGAAGATTCGTTTTGAAGGAAACGGGTATGGAGAAGAATGGGTGAAAGAGGCGGAAAAACGCGGACTTTCAAACGTGAAAACCACGCCAGAGGCGCTCGATTTCATCATGACATCCCAATCGAAGGATCTTTTTTCAAAGAATGAGATTCTGAGCGAACGGGAACTGGAAGCGCGCTATGAGATCGATCTGGAGCGATATACTAAGAAGATACAGATAGAATCGCGCGTGATGGGCGATCTGGCCATCAATCATATCATTCCAACGGCAGTTGAATATCAGAATCTGCTTATTACCAATGTTACTGGATTGAAGCAGGTTCTGAGCGCCAAGGAATTCGATCTGCTTGCAAGCGAACAGATGAGTTTGATCCGTGAGATCTCGGAACGAATGACAGCTTTACGAAAGCTGGTAGGCGAAATGACTGAAGAACGGAAACAGGCCAACAGGCAGTCAAGTGCGCGCAAACAGGCTGACGATTATTGCGTTAAGGTGCTTCCTTACTTCGAAAGGATCAGACGGGAAGTTGATAAATTGGAGCTTATCATCTCGGATGAGTATTGGCCGCTACCCAAGTACAGAGAGCTCCTTTTTAACCGATAAATCACTTGTAATTCATTGATAATCAATTTAATGATTCTATCGCAATGAGTGTCTTATACAATGCTTAACAGCGTTGTGATCCAACTTGCCTAATCAAATATTTATTTATTTTAGCAGCCGCGTAAAACAAGCACCAACACCTAAACCATGAGAATAACCAAGTTCTTAGTAGTAGCCGTAATTGCAGGATTGTTTTCAATCACCGCAAGCGCTCAGACCGATCATTTTGAAGTAGCAAATCTTGCCTTCGAAGCGCAGGAGTACTACAAGGCAATTCCGCTCTTGAAAAAAGCCTACTCAAAAGAGAAGGATAAGGCAAAAAAGGCTGAGATCATCTATAAGACTGCCGAATGCTACCGTCTTACAAATGATATGAAGCAGGCCGAAACGTGGTATAGAAAAGCGTTGAAACTGAAGTATCCTGAGAATAGCATACAACTTTACTATGCAGATGCTTTGAAGGCCAATGGCAAGTTCGAAGACGCCATTCCGGAGTACGAGAAGTATGCTGAGTTGGTGCCAGATGATCCACGCGGAAAAACAGGTGCAGAGGCTTGTGCGCTGGCTCAAAAATGGATTGACAATCCTTCTCGTTATGTTGTTGAAAATGAGGTGCAGTTGAACGGCAAGCAGATGGATTTTGCACCTTCTTATGCGTCCAAAAATTTCAAATCGATCTACTTCACATCTTCAAGAAGCAATGCGTCAGGCAATGATATTGATGGATGGACAGGTCAGGGCTTTACTGATATTTTTGAAGCTACCATTGATAATAAAGGAAAGTGGAGCAAGCCGAAGCCGCTTCCAGCTACCATCAACAGCATTTACAATGAAGGTGCTGCTGTAATGAACAACGACTTCAACCAGATGATTTTTACCCGTTGTGGTGTGAAGAAGAAAGTGAAAATGGGCTGTGAGCTTTACTCTTCCAATAAGAATGGGGATAGCTGGACAGAGCCAACGTTGATCCCTTTCTTCCAAAAACCAGAAGGAGACGACAGTACACAGGTTACTGTTGGTCACCCAGCACTGTCTGCTGATGGAATGACATTGGTGTTTGCTTCTGATGCTGAAGGTGGTAAAGGAGGAAGAGACCTTTGGATCTCTAAGTTCGATAACGAGAAAAAACGTTGGGGAAAACCAACAAACTTGGCTTCTGTGAACACACCAGGGGATGAGATGTATCCGTTCATTCATAACGATGGAACGCTTTACTTCGCTTCAAATGGTCACATCGGTATGGGCGGACTTGACATCTTCATGGCAGAAGCGCAAGGAGATTCTTGGGGCAACGTGACCAACATGCGTTACCCGATCAACTCTTCAGGTGATGATTTTGGTATCATCTTCGAGAAGGAGCAGGAGAAAGGTTACTTCACTTCAAACCGTGAGGACGGAAAAGGAAGCGATGACATCTATTCGTTCCTGTTACCAGCCTTGAAGTTCACTTTGGGTGGTACGGTTATCGACTTCAAAACCAAGAAGCCAGTTGCCGATGCGACCGTATCGATCGTAGGAACGGATGGTTCTTCGCTTGAAACAAGAACAGATTCTAAAGGTGAGTATAAGTTCGATCTTGCTCCAGCAACATCTTACGTGATCACCGCTGGTAAGAAAGATTTCTACCTGAACAAAACGGGTAAGACCACAACTGTTGGTTTTGAAGAGGATAAGGATCTTGTACACGACTTTGAGTTGGATCCGATCAACAAGGTTATCGACCTGCCAAACATCTTCTACGATTTGGCCAAGTGGGATCTTCGTCCTGAGTCTAAAGTGGCATTGGACGGACTTGTTGAAACACTTAACGACAACCCAACTATTGTGATTGAGCTTGGTTCTCACACGGATACGCGAGGTAGTGATGCAGCTAACTTGGCGCTTTCACAAAAACGTGCGCAGTCGGTTGTTGATTATTTGATTGACAATGGAATTGCAGAAGAGCGTTTGGTTGCCAAAGGTTATGGAGAGACAACGCCTAAAGTGTTGGAGAACGCAGTTGGTTCTTTCGAGAAAGGAAGCGTTATCAACGATGCGTTCATTGCGAAGCAACCAACAACTGAATTGAAAGAAGAGGCTCACCAGTTGAATCGTAGAACGGAGTTCAAAGTATTGAGAACAGACTACGTTCCTAAAGGAAACTAAGCAACCTTCATAGATATTTCAGAAAAGCATTCCGCAGGTCGGAATGCTTTTTTGTTAGACAAAGTTCATGAGTGCAGGAGAGAGATATAAGCAACGGGGCGTTTCGGCCGATAAGGAAGATGTGCACAACGCCATCAAACACGTAGATAAAGGGCTTTTTCCGAGAGCGTTCTGTAAGATCGTTCCTGATACACTTTCCAATTCGGAAGATCATTGCGTGATCATGCATGCCGATGGTGCGGGAACGAAGAGTTCGCTGGCCTATATGTACTGGAAGGAGACAGGGGATCTTTCTGTATGGAAAGGTATTGCGCAAGATGCCATTGTAATGAACACAGACGATCTGCTATGTGTGGGAGCGGTTGATAATATTCTGCTTTCCTCAACCATTGGTCGGAATAAATTTTTGGTTCCAGGCGAGGTGGTTTCAGCCATTATCAATGGAACAGAGGAGGTGCTTCAGATGCTTCGCGACAATGGTGTGGACATTCGCTCCACGGGAGGAGAAACGGCTGATGTTGGTGATCTGGTCAGAACGTTGATCGTGGATTCAACGGTTACCTGTAGAATGAAGCGTTCGGATGTGATCGACAATGCCAATATCAGACCTGGAGATGTTATTGTCGGGTTGGCATCTTACGGACAGGCCACGTACGAAAACGCGTACAACGGAGGCATGGGAAGTAACGGTCTTACCGCTGCCCGTCATGATGTGTTCAGCAATATCCTAAAGACCAAATATCCCGAGAGTTTTGATGGTTCGATGGATTCAAATCTGGTGTATCAGGGAAAGTACGGATTGACCGATGCTGTCGATGGAGTTCCGTTGGACGCTGGGAAATTGGTACTGTCGCCAACACGAACTTATGCACCGATCATCAAGCAGATATTGGATGAATATCGGTCGCAGGTTCATGGAATGGTGCATTGCTCTGGAGGTGCGCAGACCAAGATTCTGCACTTCATCGATTCGGGTCACGTCATCAAAGACAATCTATTGCCTGTTCCTCCACTTTTCAGGATCATTCAAGAAGAGTCTGGAACATCTTGGGATGAGATGTACAAGGTTTTCAATATGGGACATCGTATGGAATTGTATGTTCCCGAAGAGATTGCCGCAGACATCATTTCCATCTCAAAAAGTTTCAATGTCGATGCACAGATAGTTGGTAGAGTGGAGGAAGGTGCGAAAAAACTCACGATCCGTTCTGAGTTCGGTGAGTTCATTTACAGCTAAACATGGAACTGTTAGATAAGCTGCGCGATATTCAGAGACGATTCTATGACCTCGAAGGTCAGATGAGCGACCCGACCGTGATGGCGGACATGCAGCGCTTTGTAAAGATCAATCGTGATTATCGGAACCTTGAGCCTGTGGTAAAAGCTGCCAAGGAATATGAAAACGTGGTTGCCAATATTTCAAGCAGTCGCGAAATTCTGAATACCGAAACCGATGCCGATTTCATTGAAATGGCCAAAGCGGAACTTGGTGAACTGGAAACCCGAAAGGAAGAATTGGAGGAAGAACTTCGTGTTCTGATGCTTCCTGCAGATCCTGAGGATGCCAAGAATGCCATAGTCGAGATCCGTGCAGGAACAGGCGGTGATGAGGCCAGCATTTTTGCAGGGGACCTTTATCGTATGTACACCAAATACTTGGAAGGTCGCGGTTGGAAGATCTCGTTGATGGATGAGAGTGAAGGAACTGCTGGCGGCTACAAGGAGGTCAGTTTCAAAGTGAATGCGGAAGGTGCCTACGGTGTGCTGAAATACGAATCGGGCGTTCATCGCGTGCAGCGCGTGCCGCAGACCGAATCGCAAGGGCGTGTGCACACCTCAGCTGCAACGGTGGCTGTTCTGCCAGAGGCGGAAGAAGTGGACGTGCATTTGAACCCAGCGGATATTGAATTTCATACCTCGCGCTCTGGAGGCGCTGGTGGTCAGAACGTGAACAAGGTTGAAACCAAGGTTCAGTTGACACATAAACCAACTGGAATTGTAGTGGTCTGTCAGGTGGAGCGTTCGCAGTTGGCCAACCGCGAACTGGCCATGGAAATGCTTCGGACCAAACTCTACGAACAAGAGCTGAACAAACATTTGGATGCGATATCCAGCCGAAGGAAAACCATGGTTTCTACGGGAGACCGTTCGGCCAAAATTCGAACCTATAATTATCCGCAGGGAAGGGTTACCGATCACCGAATCGGTTTGACGTTATATTCGCTTTCCGATTTTATGAACGGAGACATACAGGAAATGCTCGATGCGCTGCAAATGGCTGAAAATGCCGAGCGTTTGCGTGTTGGCGAAACCATCTGACCTATGAAACTGACACCGAAAGGCGAGAAATACATCAACCGAATTCAGAACTCTTTTCTGTTCAATCTTTTTCTTCTCAAAGAATTGCCCTTGGCTTGGGTGGCGGGTTGTAGTTTGAAGAAGATCACGCCTGAGGCATGTCAAATCAGGATGCCTTTTGGTTGGAGAAATCAGAATCCGTTCAAGTCCATCTATTTTGCGGCACAGAGCATGTCGGCAGAGATGAGTACAGGAATGCTGGCGGTGCTGGCCATCGAAAATTCGAATGAGAGCATTGCGATGTTGGTTTCGAATATTGAAGGAGAATTCACCAAGAAGGCCAACGCCAGCGTAACGTTTACATGTGAGGACGGTCAGAAGATGTTTGATGCCATTACGGAAACCTGTAAGACAGGCGAAGCGGTTCTCGTTCCCATGAAAACCGTTGGAAGAATGGACGATGGAACGGAGGTTTCCAACTGGACATTCACTTGGTCGGTGAAAAAGCGAAGCCGCAAATAAGCCCTTCCCGCAACGGTTAATTCCTATATTCGATCATGGCAACCAAGGTGCATAATCAGGATGGGTGGCTTTACGACCCCATTTATCCCGATGCCAGCACGTGGCCGATCGTCAAGCTGGCGCACGAACGCGAAGCGTTTATCAAGGAACTTGTCGCTTTATCCATCGAGAACATCAAGGAGCAGCTGGGAAACAACCCTGCTAATCTCAAGGACGAGTTGGCACGGACGCTTTATTCAGAACGTATTCGCGTAAGCCAAACGCCTTGGAAAGCCGATGCGCCTGACGAGAAGGAATTCTGGAGCAAGGTGAAGAAGGACATGGTGCGCATCAATGCAGGTCATGAAAATCCGCACGCGTTCGGGCATGAAGACCTGGTTCAACGCATTGTAAAGCGCTACGCGGAAGAAATTGCAGGGGTTTTTGATGTGAATGCGTACGATTTTGCCAAGCGATTCACCACCACGCTCTTCTCTCGATTGCTCAATGCATCGCAAGGAAAGGGAATGGCGCGTTTATTCGAAACCCGTCATAATCTACACGATAAGATCCATCTCGTAGGTGAGATCGATCACATCCGTGAGTTGGCCAAAAGAGGAACCATCATCGTGGTGCCTACTCACTTCAGCAACCTCGATTCCATGCTCATTGGCTGGGCCATTCAGAGCATCGGACTTCCGCCTGTGCTTTATGGCGCGGGACTTAACCTGTTCGGCATCAAGATCCTTGCATGGTTCATGAACCGTTTGGGAGCGTACAAGGTGGACAGACGCAAGAAGAACATGCTCTATCTCGAAACGCTCAAAATGTACTCGGAACTATCGCTGCGCAGAGGTTGCAACGGGCTGTTCTTCCCAGGCGGCACGCGCTCACGCAGTGGTATGCTGGAGAAGCGGTTGAAACTCGGCTTGCTGGGAACGGCCTTGCAGGCGCAACGACTGAATTTTGAGAATGATGGAGAAGAGGCCAAGAAGATTTTCGTGGTGCCCGTTACCATCAATTACAACTTCGTGCTGGAAGCACAGAGCCTGATCGATCAGCATCTGAAAATAAGCGGGCAGGAGCAGTACTACGTGGAGAATGATGATTTCTCCACTTCTACCAAAATGATCAAGTTCATTTATCGGTTTTTCACCGCTTCGTCTGAGATTGCGGTACGTTTCGGAACACCGATGGATCTTTTCGGAAATCGGTTGGACGAGGAGGGAAGAAGTTTCGACCCGCACGGAAATGAGGTTGACATCAAGAAATACTTCTTCTCTAATGGAGAGATAAGCAAGGATCTTCAGCGAGATGCGGAATACACGCGCATGCTGGGCGAGGAGATCGTGAAACGATACCATCGTGAGGCAGTCGTCTTTTCAAGTCAGGTGGTGGCCTTTGCTGCCTTCCGAATCATCAAAGCGCGTTACAGCAAGATGGATCTGTACGGACTCATGCGGCTGCCGTCCGAAGACCTCACCATCAGACCGAAGCAGTTGATGGACGCGGTCGGCAAACTGGTGGAGCGACTTCGAGAAATGTATGCCAATGGGGAAATCCAATTGGAGAAGGAAGTGCAGGAGGGAAGCATTGCCAATATTGTGAAGAAGGGCGTTGCGAATCTCGGGATCTATCACGCCAAGTTGCCGCTGATGTACAACGAGGACAAGGATTTTCAATCGCAGGACATCAAAGTGCTGTTTTTCTACCACAACAGATTAGAAGGATATGGCCTCCACAAATTCATATGAAATAGCTCCAGTTGGAGTGCTTGGCGGAGGCAGTTTCGGCTCGGCCATTTCCAACCTGTTGGCAGAAAACCAGCCTGTAATTCTGCTTACGCGAAGTCAGGAAGTGGCGGACAGCATCAATACCACGCGTCAGAATCGTGGCCGCGTGATGCACGAGAATGTCCGTGCCACAACTGATGCTGCGGAAGTGGCCAACCAATGTCGGCTCATCTTCCCGATACTTCCTTCGGCTGGGTTCCGAGAAACCATAAAGTCACTCGCTCCGCATCTGACCCCAGAGCACATTCTGATACACGGAACCAAGGGTGTGGACATTCAGCTTCCAGCAGGTGACCAGTTGACGGCCGATTACAAGCTCAATCCAAAGAAGGTGAACACCATGAGTGAGGTCATCCTTCAGGAAACAATTGTTAGGCGCGTGGGCTGCTTGGCGGGGCCGAATTTGGCTGCCGAGATCTTAGAAGGACAACCCGCTGCAACGGTTGTGGCCAGCCATTTTGACGAAGTGATCAAACTGGGCCAAAAGAGTCTGCGAACGCCCCGTTTTCAGGTGTATGGAAGCCATGATCTGACAGGTGTGGAGATTGCTGGTGTTTTGAAGAACGTGATCGCGTTGGCGGCAGGCGCGCTCAGCGGATTGGGTTTCGGGGAGAATGCCAAAGCGTTGCTAATTAGCCGCGGAATGGTGGAGATGATTCATGTGGGAACACACTTGGGCGGTGATATTGTGGCCGTGCTCGGTCTTGCTGGCATCGGTGATCTTATTGCCACCTGTTCCAGTTCCAAGAGCCGCAACTTTACGGTCGGTTATCGTTTGGCGAAAGGTGAAACACTCACCGCCATTCTGGCCGATATGGAAGAGGTGGCGGAAGGTCTGAACACGCTTCGCATTTCCCGCGCCATGGCCAATTACCTCGGCATTCGCGTGCCGCTTACAGAGACCATTTATGATGTGATCTATGGTGAGAAGACCGTAGAGGAAGGTTTGGATTACCTGATGAAATTCCCGTTTTACGTGGACATCGATCGCTCCATGTTCAGGCGCGTGTAATGGTGCAAACCTATTTTCTATTGACCATGGTGGAGGCCGCTTGATCCGTTGAAAGGATCAGCATATCCGCAATATTCACATGCGCAGGGCGCGATACTGCGAAACCGATGCAGTCGGCAATATCCTTGGCTGTGAGTGGTTGCATCCCCGCATAAACCGAATCAGCCCGCTGCTTGTCTCCATGAAAACGGACAATGGAAAATTCCGTCTCCACAAGTCCTGGGGCGATGTTCGTGACCTTGATTCCCTTGTCGAAAAGCTCTTTGCGCAGCCCTTCCGAAATGGCTTTTACCGCATGCTTGGTGGCGCAATACACGTTTCCGTTCGGGTAAACTTCAATGCCCGCAATGGAACCAACATTGACGATGTGACCTGACTGCTGTTCAACCATTCGTGGAGCAATTTCGCGGGTGATGTAAAGCAACCCTTTCACATTCGTGTCGATCATCTTCTCCCAATCCTCAACATCACCTTCATGGAGTGGGGAAAGGCCAGATGCCAGACCAGCGTTGTTCACCAGCACATCGATTGTCTTGTCAGCAATTTCATTTCGGCAGAAATATTCCACCTGTTCGCGTTCGCGGATGTCAAATGTGTGAATGGAAACATCAATTCCGAATGTGCTTCCGATCTGCTGTTTCACGGTTTCAAGCCGTTCTTTCCTTCTTCCCGTAAGGATAAGATCGTAGCCCATTTTGGCCAGTTCGTGGGCCGTGGCTTCACCAATTCCTGCTGTTGCTCCTGTAACGATTGCTGTCTTGCTCATGCTGGCAAATTACGATTTCGTGAAATTCCGAATCGCGATAGCCAAAAAACTAACTTGCGCGGCATGAAGTGGTTTCGTGGACTTCTTTTGGTTGGATTGCTGGTATCTGCCACCAACACCTTCGCGCAACACGGCTATCCTGCCAATATGTTTGGCGATACGCTGCATGCACCATTCGTCTATGGCGTGGCATCTGGCGACCCGATGACCGACCGCGTGATGCTTTGGACCAAGGTCGTTCCATCACGTAGAACGGCCATCGTGCAGGTAACTTGGCAGGTTTCGGAAGACAGCCTTTTCAGCAGCATTGTTTCTGAAGGAAGCGCTTCGGCCATCGAGATGCATGATCATTGCGTTCGGGTTGATGCCGCAGGCCTGCAACCTGGCGGGAGGTATTTCTACCGCTTCATTTCCGAAAACGGAGAAGTTTCTGCCATTGGAAAGGCGCGAACGCTGCCACAGGAAAATGTGGGCAAACTGAAGTTGGCGGTTGTTTCGTGTTCCAGCATTTGGGCTGGATTTTTCAACGCCTACGCGCGGATTGCAGAGCGCGAGGATGTGGATTTTGTGGTGCATTTGGGCGATTACGTGTACGATTATCCCGACAGCAGACAGCTGAATCGCATGCCTTCTTTCCCGCAGGAAGATGTGAAGGATAAGGAAGGTTGGCGCGAACGCCACAAATACTATCTGATGGATGCCGATCTGCGCAAGGCGCGACAGGAAAAGACGTGGATCGCGGAATGGGACAACCACGATATCGACCTGCCCGATAAGGCAAAAACATCCGATGCCATCGAGGTATTTTACGAATATGTGCCTGTTCGGATGATGGATCCGTTGCATCCAGAGCAGATCTATCGCAGTTTCCGTTTCGGAAAATTGGCCGAATTGCACATGATCGATATGTTCTACTATCGTGGAAAGACGGAGTTTGCGGAAGGGAAGAAATCGGTGCTGGGAGAAGCCCAATTTGACTGGCTGAAGGAACAACTGAAAAGCTCAGATGCGCATTGGCAGTTGATAGGCAATCAGGAAATGATGACCGATTGGCTGAGTGAGGACACGCCAAGTTTCATGCGGAAGCAGAATGGAAACGGCCGCGTTTTCGACACAGGAAACTGGAACGGTTATCCCGAAGACCGCCAGCGATTCTATGATTTTCTGAAGGAGAATGACCTGAAGAATACCGTTGTCTTGACGGGCGATATCCACATGACGTTTGTGATGGATATGACGGGCTGGCCGACCTGCAAAACCGAATACAACAAACGCACGGGCGAAGGCTCGGTGGGTGTGGAGATCACAGGTCCGAGCATCAGCCGCATCAACATGAAGGAATCGGGCGTGCCTGGTTTTTTGTTGCCGTTGGTAAGAAGTTGGAGCATGGGAGCAAATCCGCATCACCGCTGGGAAGAGTTCGGAAGCCACGGCTATTTCACGTTGGAAGTGACGCAGGAAAAATCGGTAGCGGAAATATGGTTCGTGCCGATTAAAAAGCAGACCATCAAACAGCGAATGGCCAAACGGTTCACCGTTCTTTCTGGTCAGGGGCATTGGGAACGGTGAAAATCTGAGTCTGAATCAGGCTTTTGAAAGTGCTTCCATTCGAAAAACTAAATAAATAGTTGTATAACTAAAAATATAGTTATATTTGTTGCATGAAAGATCTGACAAAGGCTGAAGAACAGGTGATGCAAGCGCTCTGGAAACTCGGAAAGGCATTCGTAAAGGATGTGATGGAGGAGTTTCCAGAGCCGAAACCTGCGTATAATACCATCAGTACCATCATCCGAATTCTGGAAAAGAAGGAGTTTGTGGACCACAAGGCGTTCGGGAAAACGCATCAGTATTTCCCATTGGTGAGCAAGGACGAGTATTCGAAGCACACGGCCGATCAGTTGGTGGACAACTATTTCGGGGGTTCGTTCAAGAATCTGGTTTCATTTTTTGTGAAGGATAACGACCTCACCGTTAAGGAAATGGATGAGTTGATGAAGGTGATCGAGGCGAAGAAAGCGCAGAACCCGTAACAGTATTGAGCACGCCATGGAAGAATTTGTGCGATACATATTAATAAGCAACCTGACGCTAATAGCTGTATTGCTCAGCTATCGGATGCTGCTGCAACGCACTACGTTTCATGGCATCAACAGGGGTTTTTTGCTTATCGGATCAGTGGTTTCGCTGCTTGTGCCGCTGTTGCCTTTCAGTACCGAAACACAGGAAGTGGTGTTGGGCGTGCAACTCCCTACAATTGATTTCAGCCAGCCATTTGCGAATGCACCGTTGGCAACGGAATCCTTTAACTGGCCATTGTATCTGTACTTGACAGGTGTTATTGTCTCGTTGTTGTTTTTCGTTCGGGGAATGGTTTCGATCATCCTATTGTTCCGAAATGCCGAAACGGAGACGATAAACGGTACACGGGTTTCCCGTTCCGATTCGGCTGGGCCGTTTTCATTTCTCTCATGCATTCATCTGCCGAAGAAATTATCGGTTCATCACCAAGAAGTTATTCTGAATCATGAGCTGGCGCATGTTCGGCTCGGTCATTCGTATGATGTGCTGTGGCTTCAATTGCTGCGCATCGTCTTCTGGTTCAATCCGCTGCTGGTCTTTTATCAGCGTGCCATTCAGGAAATCCACGAGTATCAGGCAGATGCTCTCACATATATATCCTCATCGAAGGAGCACTACGTTAAGGTTCAATTGGATCAACTGTTTCAGCTACCGTCAGAACTTTCATTTGCGAACAGTTTCAATAATTCAAATGATCTTAAAAAACGAGTAAACATGATATATTCAGAAAAATCATCGAAATGGGGTGGCATGCGTTATCTCATCGCCTTGCCACTATTGGCTGTCATCGGGTTGATGGCCGCTTGCACGGAAACACCTGTTGATGCGGTGCAGGAACAAGCAGAAGAAGTGTACAAGACTGCGGACGTTATGCCTGAATTCCCAGGCGGGATGCAGGAAATGATGAGCTATATGATGACATCCATCAAATACCCTGAAAGTGCCAAGGCTGATAGTGTTTCAGGAAAGGTCTTCGTTCAGTTTGTGGTTGATAAGACGGGCAAGGTTGGACAAATAGAGGTTGTGCGAGGAGTTAGGGATGACCTTGATGCCGAAGCCGTACGTGTAATATCTGAGATGCCTAATTGGACCGCTGGTATGCAGAATGGTAAGAAGGTGAGTGTTCAGATGGTGCTACCGATCTTTTTCAAATTGGAGTGAGGCGGTATTGTTTGAAGACATTTCAAACCTACCTGTGAAGGCGAGTGAGTTTTTTGGCAGGTCATATCTCTGTCAAATTCTGTTTTTCCGATTGTGAGGATTAGCTTTGCCTCATGCTGAAAAATGACCTGATTCTGCGCGCAGCGCGAGGAGAAAAAGTGGAGAGAACGCCTGTTTGGCTCATGCGTCAAGCAGGGCGGATTTTGCCCGAATACCGCGAGGTCCGTGCTAAGATGGGCGGCTTCAAAGAATTGGTCGAAAGTCCAGAGTTTGCATGTGAGGTCACCATTCAACCAGTTGACCACCTGGGCGTGGATGCGGCCATCATCTTCTCCGATATTCTGGTTATTCCTGAAGGTATGGGCTTGCCGTATGAAATGGTGGAGAAGCGTGGTCCGTGGTTTGAGAAAACGGTTTCGTCAGCATCCGACATTGAAAAACTGAAAGTTGCCGAAGCGAATGATGTCCGTTATACGATTGATGCGATTTCACTCACCAAGAAAGAGTTGGGTGGTCGCGTGCCACTGATCGGTTTTGCGGGTGCGCCTTGGACAATCTTCAGCTACATGATAGAGGGAAGTGGTTCCAAGACCTTCTCAAAGGCCAAGAAATTCCTTTACACCCAACCGAAATTGTCACATCAATTGTTGGAGAAGATCACGCTGAGTACCATCAATTATCTGAAAGGTCAGATTGCTGCGGGTGCCGACATGGTTCAGATCTTCGATAGTTGGGCAGGAATTCTAAGTCCCGATCAATACCGCGAGTTTGCCTTGCGATATATTTCGCAGATCTGTGATGCTATTGATGAAGTGCCGATAACGGTATTCGCCAAAGGCGCATATTTCGTCCGTAAGGAATTGGGCGAACTCAATTGCCATACCATTGGGTTGGATTGGAACATGGATGCAGCGGAAAGCCGCGCCTTGATCGGGCCAAACAAAACGCTTCAAGGAAACCTCGATCCATGCGTGCTATATGCGGAGGATGAAATGATTGTTGCCGAAACGCAGGCGATGCTTAAATCCTTTGGGCCGCAGCGTCATATCGCCAATCTTGGCCACGGAGTTTATCCCGACATCGACCCACTAAAAGTGAAATTGTTCGTTGATACGGTGAAGGAATACCATTTCAGTTAGCGAGAAGTTCCGCCAACCGTCTCTCAAACGCATCCGCATCCAACTCAAAAGATTGGTCGGCATTGGCCTCGCTTCCAAGCACCATGTCCCAGTTGATTCCGAGAGCGGTGCAAAGCCAGTAATACTGCGTACCGATGCGGTTATTCGAGCAGAGTTCAAGAACCTTCACTTTTTGGTGATTGCTGAAGACGACATTGGTCATTCCGGCCCCGTGAATTCCAATGATGTGTGTGGCGGAATTGTATAGTTCGGCCTGCTGTCTGACGTTCATTGAACCAGGGTCGACCACCAAAACGCCATGTTTTTGAAGGATCGGTTCAATCGCATCAAAATTGGTGATATGCCGCGTTCCGGTCCGATTGATGAAGATGGCCTTTCTTTCGTTCAGCGGCTGATCCTCAGGAATGAAAAGCCGTTTTGTCCTTAGCCAATATTCCTTTCCGTAAGGGAGTGGACGCGCGATCCAAAGCTCTTCTGCCTGCACAGGTTCGGTTATCGGCTGCCAATCGAATTTGCTCAGTTCCGTTTCGTTAATGAAGAATTGGAAGAACGGCTTTGTCCACACGGCCTGACCGACCAGAACGGGACAGTCGATGGTCGTGTATTCTTCCAACAGGTACATCTTGTGCAGCACATCCGACAGAAAATGGAAGTAGTTGATGCCCATGCTTCCGTCAAAAAGGATGGCCTTTTTCAGTTTCTTTTTGTTTCCCAAAACGGCCTTCAACATAGGAATGGGCGATGGAAGGTTATTGCGCGTGCGGATGCTTGCACCAATGATGGTCTGAAGTCCGTGAACAGCGTAGCCGTACTGCGGCTCCACCGTTGCATTCTTCGCTTTCACCACCATTTCCGTGTGAAACCATTTCTCGTTGTGGTACTTCACCGCATCACTCACACGCGAATCCTCAAAGGCCACAACTTCCTTTTCAAAAGGCTTAATCTCCTTGAGATGAAGCGGTTTGAAAACCTCATCAGAAATGTGCCAAAAGGCATTTTTTATCCGTTGGTTGACGCTCATGCTTGGTGCATCAAAGTAAGTACAATCCAGCTGTTCGGTGGTATGGATAACTCTTTTTGATGTGCCGTTGCAGGTTTGTTTGCGCTGATTATTTTCGAAATATGTCTTTGGTGTCCATCATTCAGATCCTGGTCATGCTGGCGTTTCCGATCATCGTTATCGAGATCGTGAAGCGGAACAAACTGGCCGGAATGGTCGGGCCGGTCATCCTGTGCTACGCGGTTGGGCTGATTGTTGGAAACTTGCCCAATTCGCCCGTAAATACCGAACTGAGCCAAACCGTGGCAGAGGCCATGGTGCCGCTGGCCATTTCGCTCATGCTGCTTTCCACGCGGTTTATGGCGTGGCTCAAATACGCCAAGCAAACGGCCAAATCGTTCGGATTGGCCGTGGTGGCGGTACTCGTTTCCTCCTTCGCTGTTTCGGCCTACTTCCATTTGCAGGAGATGGGCGTGGATGACGTTTGGAAACTCAGCGGAATGATGGTGGGCGTGTACACGGGCGGAACTCCCAACTTGGCGGCCATCGGAACGGCTTTGGGAATTTCCAACGAAGTATTCATTGTGCTCAACGCATGTGACCTTATTCTGAGTGCGCTTTATCTCTTGCTGCTGCTTTCGGTGGCGCAGAAGATCGCGTTGAAGTTTCTTCCATCCTTCGTGCCGAAAGAGAAACATGACAGGGACGAGACGTTCCATTACCAGCGCGTTGAGCGGATGGCCTCCAAGAAAACATTGGCCAAGGCGTGGTCATGGGCATTTCTACTTTCGGCAGCAATTGTCGGTGCCAGTATCGGGTTCTCCATTCTGATAGACGGCAAGATCACCGCGCCTTCGGTCATTCTTGCGGTCACCACATTGAGCATCGGTGCGTCATTTATTAAAAGGGTGCGGTTTCTGCCACGCACGTACGAGTTCGGAGAATACTTTCTGCTGGTGTTCTGCATGGGCATCGGTTCCATTTCCAACATTCAGGAAATGTTGGCGGCCAGCCCGGAAGTGTTGCTGTATGTGAGTTGCGTTTTCCTTGGAACGCTTGCCGTGCATTTTCTGCTTTCGTGGATTTTCAGGATTGATGCAGATACCACATTGATCACTTCCGTGGCGGGGATTTTCGGCCCTGCGTTTATCGGACCTGTAGCAAGTGTGCTAAAGAACAAGGACATTGTAGTAAGTGGTCTTACCACAGGTTTGGTGGGCTATGCCATTGCCAACTACCTTGGTCTGGCAATGGCTGAGATTTTCCATTTGCTGTTTCCATAATTTCGCGGCATGGCCGAAAACCAAGTTTTTGACATCTGTATCGTTGGCGGTGGAATTGTGGGAGCCGCCACGGCCTACAGTTTTCAGCGGGCATATCCCGAGCTGAAAGTGCTACTTATTGAGAAGGAAAACCGTCCGGCACCGCATCAGACTGGTCACAATTCGGGAGTCATCCATTCGGGTATTTACTACAAGCCGGGTTCGTACAAGGCGAAGAACTGCGTGAAAGGCAAAGACCAGCTCATTGCCTTTGCCAAGGAGCATGGTGTGAAGCATGGCGTGTGCGGAAAGATCATTGTGGCCACGGAAGAGAAGGAGTTGCCGCAGATGGACAAGGTCTTCAACAATGGCAAAGCCAACGGCCTGACCGATATCGAGTACATCGGTTCGGAGAAGATCAAAGAGATCGAGCCGCATTGTACCGGCATTAAAGGCATTTGGGTGCCGTACACGGGCATCATCGATTTTGTGGGTGCCACGGCCAAAATGCTGGAGATTACGGAGTCGTTGAACAACGAAAGCAAGGTTGTTTTCAACGAGGAGGTGCTGTCATATAAAGAAGAAGCGGGGCTGAAGAACATCCGAACCAATAAGGCAAGTTACCAGGCCAAGTACATGGTTTTTTGTGGAGGCTTGCAATCAGACCGATTGGCCAAGAAGGATGGCGTAGAGTTGGATATGGCCATTGTCGGTTTCCGTGGCGATTACTACGAACTGGCCGAGCATGCCAAACACAAGGTCCGAAACCTTATTTATCCCGTTCCAAACCCTGAATTCCCCTTCTTGGGCGTGCATTTTACGCGAATGACGGACGGGAATATCGAATGCGGCCCGAATGCGGTGTTCACCTTTAAGCGCGAAGGCTATGGCAAGATGGATTTCAACCTGCGTGACACGGCTGAGGCGCTTTCATTCAAAGGAACGTGGAATCTGCTTTTCAACCATTTCGGCTTTGCTTGGAATGAGTACAGAAGAGCATTTTCCAAGCGACTTTTCCTACAAACCTTGCAACGATTGATCCCTGACCTGACCATGGATGATATTGTTCCCGGCAGGGCAGGAGTACGTGCCATGGCGCTCGGATTGGGTGGCGATACGATTGATGATTTCCGCATTGAGCAGAAAGGAAATTCCTTACATGTATTGAACGCTCCGAGCCCTGCGGCTACGGCCAGTTTGGCCATTGGCGATCAGATTCGTGAAATGGCGGAAGAGCGGTTTGCACTAAAAGATAAGGTAGATTCACCCTGAATTTATTTCAGGGTCTGAACTTATGGATGCTGAAACAAGTTCAGCATGACGTGATTTATAGGTGACTCAATCGGTGATCCGGAACTTCTCCGTGAACGTGTCCCACTTGATGATGAACTGCTCCATGATCTCATCGATGTTCTTGAGCAGGATCGGATCAGGCGTGTTCAGGTTCTTGAAGTAATCTTTTTGGAAATCGTTCAACCCATATTTGTAGAACACCGCACGGCTCATGGCGTAATGCGTGTTCTTTGACGGGTAGTTGATCTTGCCGAAATAAGACAGCATATTGTCGATGGCAGAGCGCATCGTCACGGTGTCAACGCCATAGATGGCGGCCAGTTTCTCAATCGTCAACTGACGGATCCGGTCTTCCTGTCCTTCGAAGAAATAGTTGTCGAGAAGGTGAAAATTCCCTGCGATCACCACCATCAGGAAGTCATCCTGATCCTCAGAATCGATAGTAGCGCGGGAAATGAGATTGAGGTCGTTGTTCAACAGTTCGGCCACCTCTGCGAAACTCGTATCAACCGCATTGAAAATGATGTTGACAAACAGTTCGGCCACCTTCTCTTCAGATACCTTCTTTTTAAAAATGGAGGTGATGCCTAAAGCCATCTATATGTAACTGTTGGTTTGAGCAAATTTATGTTTGTGTTAAGATGGATCAAAGCCCATTGCAATACACTTGTTAACAGCATTGCGTTAAAAAGAACCCCCGCACACAATTTGTGTGCGGGGGCATGCCGATGGTCTAATGATAACTCGATCAACCAATAAACCAAGTAAAACGACCAGCATTTGCGTATCACTTCGCCCATCGGCTCAGAATAAAACCCGCTATGCAAAGGTTTGTTCAGTAGTAACGCGGGGCTTTCGGTTTATTGTCTGTGCGCAAACAAAAAAGCCTCCGAGACCAATTATCTCGGAGGCTTTGTGCTCAAATTCAGAGCAATTATTTTTTGATGAACGGAGCCGTGCTGATGGTTTTGCCGATGGTGCGGAGCGTGTAAAAGCCTGTTGGAAGCGCGCTCACGTCCAATCTGTTTTTTCCGATGGTCAAGGAGCCTGAAAGAACCACTCTTCCTGTTGCATCAAGTACCTCAACCGTTGAGGTTTCATCCATGGTAAAAGTGAGGACGCCATCTGTTGGGTTCGGGTAAACCTCAATGCTGTTTCGGTCAATCTCGCTGATGCCATTTCCTTCCGTTACTGCGTCTACACTATGGCAGTCGGAGCCTCCGGTACAGACCATGTTCATGCAGAAATCGCGTGCAAAGTCAATGGCCTGCTGATCGACCCCGTTGGAGAAGTATGCCACGTGCCCCTGTACACCGCGGTAGGTGAGCAGGCAGTTGTCAATTCCCAAATTTTCCGCCCTGATGTGAATGTCCTTGCTACCTGAAGCAACCAGACCTGTAGGGAAACCAGATACGGAAACTTCGGTGGTGCCGTAAGGAACCACATTGTCCAATTCATCATGAATGCTGCTAATGGGAATGTCGCCCTGCTCGATCCAGCTGGTGTCGCCAATGGTTCCGCTGAAACTCATTACCGCATACGGCTGGCTGGAATAACCGGGAGATCCGCTGTTTCCTTCAACACCACCGAGCCCGGCCGTGTCGTTGGCCATATAGGACGGCACCTCTGAGTCTTTGTCAAGATAAGCAGCATGGATAGATCCGATGGCACCGGCCGAGATTCCGCTTACAATGATGCGCTGAGAGTCGATACCGTAAGGATTCCCATCTTCAGCAACGGTTTTACGCAAATAGCGAACACATCCTTTGATGTCGTGCATGGAGCGCATTACCGCCAAAGTGGTAGTAACCTGATTTGGAAGGAAGAAACCTACGCGGTAATCCGGTGCAATGGCCACATATCCCAGTTTGGCGAATATCCGGCAGAGGAATTCCATATCGCTGCGCTGACCGCCAATGAATGAGCCACCGAAAGCCAAGATGATCACTGGACGGCTGTCGAAATTATCGCCCGCAGGTTCATAAACGTCCATTTTCAGATCGACCTGACCACCGCCCAAAGCAGTATTGCTCCCAAAGGTCACTCCGCTCGTTACATCAACGTTGGGAAATGCATTGTAATCCACATAGCGCGTTCCATCACATTCGGAGGACTGCGCCATTACAACAGCCGACATGGAGAACGTCAGCATCAGAAGAGTAAAAATTCTTTTCATGGTAAGATTTTGTGTGTTAAGTGGGGTTAAAGATAATTTAAACATCAAGTAACTGATGTACGCCAACTGACGGTGCGCACGTGTAGAATTCCGGGGCGTGGCCAAACATCTTTTGGTAGCTGTTTTTTAGTTCGGATGAGATGCTTTCGATGGCATTTGATCTTACCAAGGCGATGCAGCAACCACCGAATCCGGCTCCGGTCATCCGTGCTCCGAGGCAATTCTCGCTTTCCAAGAGTGTTGCTACGATCAGGTCAAGCTCCGCGCAGGAAACCTCACAATCGTCTCGTAAGGAAATATGTGAAGCCGACATCAACGCCCCGAACCGTATAAGGTTACCGCTTCGGAGAGCTTCAGCCGATTTATTGACGCGTTGATTCTCGGTAAAAGCATGTCGCGTTCGCTGTTTGAGAATCGGATCATGTAGCAGTTCGAGGTCTGTTTCGTTGGCTTCCACCAAGTTCTGCATAGGGCGATGCTGCCGGATGATTCGCAAGGCTTCGGCACATTCCGCCCTGCGTTGGTTGTAGGCACTTTCGGCCAAGGCTCTTGGCTTCTTGCTGTTGATGATGAGCAATGAGTGGTTGCCAAGATCAAGCGGCACGTGTTCGCAATCAAGAGAGTTGCAATCGAGCAGCATGGCGTGGCCGGCCTTTCCGTTTGCAACCGCAAACTGATCCATGATGCCGCAGTTCACACCAATAAACTCATTCTCGATCTTCTGGCAATCCAATGACATTTGCGTGCGGTCGGGTTCAATTCCATGAAGTCGGCAAAGCGTGTAATAGACGAGCACTTCCAGCGCAGCCGAAGAAGAAAGCCCGGAGCCTTTTGGTAGGTTGCTGTCCAGTAGAATGTCGCATCCTGAAATTTCCATTCCCCCGCTTTTCAGATGCAGGATCACTCCAAGCGCGAAATCGCTCCAATGATCTTGCTTTGAAGTAGGGAGGTGATCGAGGTCGAATAGAACGGTTTCCTCGAAATCGGTGGAATGGATGCGAAACCTGTCAGGAAAATTCTTTCTTGCCAAAGCGGTTATTCCCAATGAGATGGCCATGGGCATCACCAATCCTCCCACATAATCGATGTGTTCCCCAATGAGATTGACCCTGCCAGGGGAGAAAAATCCTTGGATATTTTCGGCTTTGCCGAACAGATGGCTAAAACTTTTGGTTAGATGTTGCATCGGGCTAAATTTAGCAGCGGCTTAACGAGTTAAACAGCGCAAAGTCCCTAACTTTACCTGAATTCAAAAATCAATTTCCATTATGTCAAAGATCGATCGCCTGCTCGGTGAGTATCGCGAAAGCCATCAGAATGACACCAATCAGGTCATTCACAACATTTTTGTTCCGCTTATTTTTCTGAGTGCCATTGGAATTCTGTGGGATGTGAAACTTCCTGTTGAACTCAGTTTCCTCGGTGGCGAACCGCTGAATGTGGCCATGATCGTGGCGGTGCTGGTGTTCGCGTATTACCTCTCCATATCGTTTGCCGTAGCAGTAGGCATCATTTCCGTAACTGCGGTGGGGATGGTCCTGTGCTACCTGTACCACGGCCCGATCAGCATTTGGATATTCTCCTTGGCCATTTTTGTCGTTTCGTGGGTGTTCCAATTGGTAGGACACAAGATCGAAGGCAAAAAGCCATCGTTTTTCAAAGACCTCGAATTCTTCCTTGTTGGACCAATGTGGGTATTGGTCAAACTCTACAATAAACTCGGTATTAAATATTGATCATGTCAGAAGCAGTTCTCGAAAAGCCGGCCACCGGCACCGCATATTCAGCCCTTGTTCAGAAGCAGCGCGATTATTTCTGGACACACGCCACCAAGTCGGCAGGGTTCAGAAAACGCCAGTTGAACAAATTGAAAGATGCTTTCCGCAAGCATGAAAAAAGCCTGTTGGATGCGCTTTGGGCCGATCTTCACAAACCGGAACAGGAGGCGTTTACAACGGAAATTGAAGTGACCGTTGCAGAGATCGATCACTATCTGCGCCATTTGGATGATTGGATGGAGCCGGAACGCGTGGCCACGCCATTGTTCTTTCAGCCGGGATCGTCCATGATCGTGCCTGAGCCGTATGGCGTCACGCTCATCATTGCACCTTGGAACTATCCGGTGAAGAACCTTTTCGGGCCGCTTTTGGGCGCTATGGCCGCAGGAAACACGGCTGTTGTGAAGCCATCAGAAATTTCTCCGAACTGTAGCAAGGCCATTGCGGACCTGATCAAAGACACGTTCGACCCGGAATACATCGTTTGTGTGGAAGGAGGCGTTCCTGAAACGGGCGAGCTACTGAAAGAGCGTTTCGATTACCTGCTGTTCACCGGAGGTACCGAGATCGGACGGATCGTCTATCAGGCGGCAGCCAAGCATTTGACTCCGGTAACCTTGGAGTTGGGCGGAAAGAGCCCTTGCATCATCGACACCAACATCAATGTGGACATTGCCGCCAAGCGTTTGGTGTGGGGCAAATTCCAGAATGCGGGACAGACCTGCATTGCGCCCGATTACATCTACGTGAACAACAAGATCAAGGAGAAATTCCTTGGTCGTGTGAAGCATTACATCACCGAGTTCTTCGGTCCGGCCGATAAGCCATCGGAAGACCTTGGCCGCATCATCAGCGACAAGCACTTTAACCGTGTGAGCAAGATGCTGACAGGCGACATCATCATTGGTGGCGTTACGGATGCTTCCACCAAGTATATCGCACCAACCGTGATTGATAACGTGAGTATGGATCACCCTTCCATGCAGGAAGAGATCTTCGGGCCGGTGATGCCAATTATCGGGTACGACAATTTCGATGAGGTCGTCAACCACATCAATGCAGGCGAGCGTCCGCTGGCCATGTACCTGTTCTCTAACGACAGCAAATTGCGCAAGCGTTTGATGAACGAAACCTCTTCGGGTGCCATCTGTGTGAACGAAACGATGGTGCATGCCGGACAACCGAATCTGCCTTTCGGTGGAGTAGGGAACAGCGGTATGGGTGCCTACAACGGCAAGCTCGGTTTCGACACCTTCTCGCACAAAAAGCCGGTAATGACACGTGCCTTCCTTGGCGATGTGGCGCAGAAATACCCGCCTTACACAACGGGCAAGACCAACTTCATTAAGATGGCTGCCAAGTGGCTGCTTCGCTGATAGGCGAATAGTGAACAGAACCTGTTACTCTGAACCGTTTTGTTTCGCTGACGAAGGAAGCGTCTCTCTTTTTTTTGAGATTCTTCGTTCCTCAGAAAGACAGATGAAGATTGTGCGGTGGCTACCGTTCTGCTTCTTGCTCCTTTTTCCTGTTTTCGTGATGGCCCAAAAACCACCCATCAAACACGTGATCGTGATCGGTGTGGACGGCATGAGCCCCGATGGCGTGCACAAGGCCGAAACCCCGACCATCGACAGCATCCTGAAAGTGGCCGCGTACACGTTCAAGTGCGAGGCCGTTCTGCCCACCAGCAGCAGCCCCAACTGGGCGAGTATGATCATGGGCGCGGGACCCGACAAGCATGGCGTTACTTCCAACGATTGGATGCCCAACAAGCAGACCATTGAACTGGAATGCCAAGGGACGAACGGGAACGGCAAACCCAGCGGCATGTGGCCCACCATCTTTGGCGAGCTGCGGAGACAGAGACCGGAATCCAAGATCGCGTGCTTCAACGATTGGCTGGCCTACAACCGCTTGTTTGAGAAGGGTGTGACCGACCGCCAGCGCGATGCATGCCTGTTGCAGGCGGCAGCTCACAAAGGCTACAAAGGCATTACACGCATGGCCTCCAACTATTTTAAGAAACAGAAACCCGATCTCATGTTCGTGCATCTGGACCTGGTGGACCATGCCGGGCACCACGAAGGCCACGGAACGCCTGCCTACTACGCAGCAGTTGCCGAAACCGACCGCATGATCCACAAACTGGTGAATGCGGTAAAAGCCTCTGGCGAATTGGAAAGCACCGTTATTCTTATTACGGCCGACCATGGCGGTATTGGCCACGGGCATGGAGGAGATACGCCCGAAGAACGCCTTGTGCCATGGATTCTTACGGGAACAGGTGTGGTGAACGGAGAACTACAGGCCGAAGTGAAAACCTACGATACGGCCGCTACCTTGGCCTACCTTCTCGGCATCAAGGCCCCCGATTGCTGGGTGGGAAAACCTGTGTTGGAGGCTGTGGCGCAGTAGCGGGTGTTGGCGGTAGTAATTTCTTTCTTTTCATTCAACAGTTTTTCCTTCCCAAGTCGTCCTAAGTGGTTGATGAAGTTTGTACCATCTACTAAAGTAAAAGTCGATGTGGGTCATGTCATTTTCAATCCGTGATTCGAGCTTTCTAATCGCACTTTTCTGTCCACGCTGAGTGTAGCTTCGTTTAAGTTTATGAAGGTCGCCCATGAACTCACAACTTAGTAACGGAATTCCTTTGATGTCGTCAGAATGCACACGTATTTGAGTGGTACTTGCTGGTGGCAACTTAAACTGTATTCCGTCCAATCCATCTAATTCGCTTAGCGATTTTAGGACAGGATTTAACTCGAATGCGTTAAGAAAGACTTTAATCCATTTATCTCTTTTGACAAGTTCAATTGTCACCGTCTCAAGAATAGAGCCTTCGGTGATTCTACATAGTTCGTAGAAATACCCCAAACTTCCATGCCAGCCAAAGTCAGCACCGCTAAATGGAGATTTGTCAAAGCCATTTCTCTGCAAGGCAGGAATAGCCTTGTCGAGGACAATCTTCTTGCGAATCCCCATAATTTCCTTGTCTGATGTCTTCAAAAAAAGGGTCATGCGCAGATGTCACATTTTATTACCGCCAACGGTCACTGCTATGAAAATAGGGCTTTAACTCCTTTGACCTTTCAGCCTAAACTGAACTTGGCAGAAACAACCAAGGTTTGCGTATCTGTCGTCACGCCCTATTTTGATAGCAGATGTTGTGCAATCGTTATTTAATTGGAAACCCCTCAGCTTTGAGTTCTTCCAACTCTTCAGAATCAAATCTGTCAATAATTGGCTCCATAAACTCTGAATACTTCTTCCGTTTAAGTACCCAAGTGTATAGGTCACCCATCTCTTGGTCATTTGTTGACCACTTGTTTCTTGGATTTCTCTCTGAATCATATCGGAATAATTTCCAATCATCAACTCTATCCTTAATTTTTGATGGGATTTCCCAATACCGCTCTTCGTCAAACTTCAGTTCCCATACCTGATTCAACTTGTCAATTGTCTCTTCGGATAAGTCATCTTTCTTTGGTGCGATAATGTTGTTGAACCAATTCTGATAATTCATTTTCACAGGATCCTCATCAGAAATTAGTTTTCGAATAAATCGTTTGGTGGATGCTTCAGGTGTTCGACCTCTTAGATTGTAGTCAAATCCAAGTTCTTCAATTTCAGCTCTGATGTCGAGTTTTTTGTCCTCTTTATTTCGCTGAGCAATACCCGTTAACCAAGTCCCAAGGGATTTCCCTTTGTATTTATATCTATGGTTGGCCCTTACGTCTTCATCATTATCCAACGCATCTTGAAGCAACTCTAGCCATTCTTGATCAATGTTGCTGATATTGACATTCTCAATTTCCTCAATTACTTCATCGGAAACCGCAGTACCTAAGTATTGATTGGACTTATGAATGAGCCGGTCAATCGTATAAAACCAAATCTTTTGTTGGCTTTTGTCTTTGAATTCAAATAACAGTTCGTGTCTTGGTATGTTGCTATTTTGACCGTCACTATCATGCTGCCACCAGTCTTCTTTAACATCATTAGTCACGAATATTATTGGTCTCTTCTTAACTTTTGCGTAATCAATTATTTGAAACCAAAGTATTAAGTCGCCATATATTTGAAAACCTATTTTATTTCGTACGTCTCCCTATAAAGGATTGATTCCGATATTTCATAGCTTAATAGGCTTTTTGATTATTTCCCACGCTTTTTCTTTCCCTATTGCAGATGCTGGCGACTCTGCATACGAAACAAATATTTCGTTTTGTTT